>JASIGB010000039.1:0-7867 GCA_030045355.1 Bryobacteraceae bacterium | reverse complement strand
GCAATGCCGATGAACACCAGCCCGACGTTCTCACCGCTGGGGCCGGCATAACCGGTGATGGATAGCGCGTAGTCCGATCCGGTGCGCTCGCGCGCGCCCTCGGCCATGGCTTTGGCCACCGGTTCACTCACCGCCGTATGTTCGGCGATCAACTCCGCGGGAACGCCGAGCAATCGGACCTTCATTTCATCCGCATACGCGATGAAACCGCCGCGAAAATAGTCCGACGCCGACGGGACTGCGGTAATACGTCCTCCAAGGAGTCCGCTGGTGGCGCTTTCGGCCACGCTCAAGCTCGCGTTCCGCGCGCGCAGCAGATCGCCGCACACTTTTTCGAGCGAATCGCCATTGCACGAATACACGCGATCGCCGAGCAGCGGTTCGATTTCGGAGCTCGCCTGCGCCACAATCGTCTCCGCTTCTTGCGCCGTCGCGCAGCGCGCGCGCAGATGCACGTGAATCTCGCCTGATACGGCCAGAATGGTGGTGGCGAGGTTCGTGTAGCGCGTGTAAACCGGCGCAATCAGTTGATCGAGATCCGACTCGCCGATGCCCACCACGCGCAGCCAGCGCGTGCGAATGGCTTGCGGCGGCAGCATCTTCTCGAGGCGCGGGAGACACTGGCCTTCGAACATCGGCTTCAATTCCATGGGCGGCCCAGGCAGCAGCATGAAGACCACGCCGTCGCTCGCGATCCATTGCCCCGGCGCCGTGCCGCGATCGTTGGGCAGCACCTCGGCGCCTTCGAGAACATAAGCCTGGCGGCGGTTGTTCTCCGCCATCTTGCGCCCGAACGCGCGAATGCGGGCTTCCACGCGGTCGCAAATCTCCTGCTCGAAAACCAGCTTGCGGCCGAGCGCGCTGGCGACGGCATCGCGCGTCACATCGTCCTCGGTGGGGCCCAGGCCGCCGGTGAGAACCACGATTTGCGATCGCGCCGCCGCGGCCAGAATGCTGTCGGTAAGCCGCTCGCGCTCATCGCCCACCACCGTTTTGCGCACCACCTCCACGCCTAGAGCGTTGAGCTGATCGGTCAGATACAGCGAGTTTGTATCCAGTCTCTGCGGCGTCAGCAGTTCCGATCCGACGGCGATGATCTCGGCGTCTGGCATCAGGGAAGAGGCCGGCCCGCGATGCCGGCGTCCACGCGATACACCGCGTTATTGGTGCACACGGCCAGCGCGCGGGAGGGAGTGAACGCCAAACCGACGATTCCGGGGCCGGAGAGGAACAGCTCGGGATGCCGGTCCTGATCGAATCGCACCACGCCGCGCCGTCCGCCGAATGACGCAGCCACGTAGAGCCGGTCTTCGGCGTCGAAAGCCAAACCCTGAGGCCGGCCCAGTCCGCGATAATACGTCTCCACTTCGCCGTTCGGCGAAATGCGGTGCACCGAATCGAAGCTCGATGTGGTAGGGCCGGTGACGTACAAGTAGCCGTCGCCTCCGAACGCAAAGTGATACGCCGCGATGGAAGGCTCCAACGTCGCGAAAACGTAAATCTGGCGCTGGCGGCTGATCTTGAAAATCGTGCCGCTGCGGTCGCCGACGTACAGGTTTTCGTCCGGATCGAAGGCGAGCCCGGTAGCCACGCCCATGCCTTCGACGAACGTCGATACGTTGCCCGTCGAAGTGGCTTGATACACCACGCCGTCGTAGCGGCTGGAAATATACAGCGTTCCGGCGCGGTCGAAAGCGAGGCCGGTGGCGTTCATGATCTCGCTCGCGAACGGCTTCATGTTGTAGTTCAGGTCGATCTTGTACACCGACACCGGCGTCTTCTGCCCGCGCGATCCGCTAAACGTGACGTAGATGTTGCCGAACGAATCCACCGCCGGGTTGCCCACCGCATAGAGATTTTCGGCAATCTGGATGCCGATGTCGCAGGTCCAAGCCTGGCTGCTCAGCGACCCGTTGGCGACCACCAAATCGCCCGCCGACGCGCCTTCGGGAACGCGCACGATCACGCACGAGTCGGATCCGATCACGATGGGCGCTTCCATGTCGCCGATGGTGACGCGCGGGCGTTCCGCTCGTGCTAAACCCGCGCCGCGGATCTGAAACTCGCCGCCCGGAATGGCCGCCTCCGGGGTTACTTTCGAAATCTGTGGACGGCCATTACTGTCCTTTTTAGAAGGCATAGGAAAAAAGATGCAAACGATCTAATACGAATATAGCAAGCGCGCCGTAAACTCCCGCCATCACGTCGTCGGCCACGATGCCCCATCCGCCCGGCAGACGTTCAAGCTGGCGCGCGGGCGCCGGTTTCCAGATATCGAGCAGGCGAAACAGAACGAATGCCACCAGCCACGATTTCCAGTTGAACGTCGCCGCTCCGGCCAGCGTGATCCACTGTCCGATCACTTCGTCGATCACGACGATATGCGGATCGGTAATGTTCAACTCCTTCGCTACAACCCCGGCCGACCAGATTCCCGGCGCGAGGAGAACGCCCGCGAGCACCAGTAGCGTTCCGCGCCCTGCGCCCGCCGCATAATACAGCGCGATGGCGATGATCAGCGCCCCGAGCGATCCCGCCGTTCCCGGACCCTTGGGCGCGTAGCCGCACCCGAACCACGTCGCGAGCAGAAACGCGCCGGGATTTCGCCGCGCCATCCTACCCTGGGCCTTCTTCTCTCTCGGCGTCCTCCGGCTGAATGGGCGTGGAGACGACATATTTTTCGCTGGCCCAGTTGCCCAGATCGATGATCTTACAGCGCTCGCTGCAAAACGGGAAATACTGCGCATCCGCTGACTGCGAATCCGGTGCAACTTCCTTTTTGCAGATCGGGCACTTCATCGTTCAGGCGCTCCCCAGGTTAGCGCGCAGCCAGGATCGGAAACAGCTCGGCCTCGACGACAGCCGCAGTTTCCGTCGGCGCGTCCAGCGTTCCGACGAGATCGTAGTCGTGCGCTTCGGTGATGCGCATGCGGCGAATTTCGCCGCGCGCCGGCGGCGCCCCCGCAAAATCGTTGATGTAGCAGCAGCCGTCGATTTCGGGTGCCTGCGTGGACATGCGCGCCTGCCACAGCAGATCGGTATCGGGCGAAGGCCCCTCGATCAAAACGTCTACTTCGCGGCCGATCATTCTCTTGTTGCGCGCTTTCGAAATGCGCCGCTGCAAGGCCATCAGGCTGCGCTTGCGATGGTAGATCGTGCGGCCATCCACCTTGGCATCCAGATGAAAACTCGCGCTGGTGTCTTCGTCGGAATACGAGAACACGCCGAGCCTGTCAAACTGCGCGGCTTTTACGAAATCACACAGGATCTCGAAATCGGCTTCGGTTTCACCCGGGAATCCCACGATCATGCTGGTGCGAATGGCGACTCCCGGAATCGTCGCGCGAATGCGTTCCAGCAGTTTCAGGAAGAAATCGCCGTGCGATCCGCGCTTCATGCGTTTCAGCACGTTCGCGCTCGCGTGCTGCAGCGGCATGTCGATATATTTCACCAGCGCCGCATGCTCGGCAATGGTGTCGAGCAGTTTTTGCGTGATGCGATTGGGGTAGCAATAAAGGAACCGGATCCACTTTTGCCGCTCGGTTTCGATCTCGGCCAGGCGCGCCATCAGGTTCGCGAGGCCATCCTTGATGCCCAGATCCTCGCCATACGATGTCGTGTCCTGCCCGATGAGATTGATCTCGCGCACTCCTTGCGCAAACAACCTCGTAGCTTCCGCGATCACGGATTCAAACCGCCGGCTGCGAAACTTCCCGCGATATTGCGGAATCACACAAAACGAGCAGGGATGGTCGCAGCCTTCTGCGATCTTGATGTAGGCGAAATGCTTCGCGGTGGCCAGCACGCGCGGCGTCAGGTCGTGATAAAGGTAGGGCTCGGGCGTGCTCGAGCCAGCCTCGAATCCCTCGCACACCGCCACAATCTTCGCGAGCTCGTTGGTGCCCACCAGCGCGTCCACTTCCGGGAGCTGGCCTTGAATCTGCTCGCGATACCGCTCCACCAGGCACCCGGCGACGATCAGCTTGCGCGCTCGCCCGGTCTTCTTGTATTCGGCCATTTCCAGAATCGTGTCGATCGATTCTTGCTTGGCCGGGTCGATGAAGCTGCACGTATTGACGACGAGCACTTCCGCGTCGGCCGGCTGCGACGTCAGCTCATGGCCGCGTTCCACCAAATGGCCCATCATCACCTCACTGTCGACGAGGTTCTTGGGGCAGCCGAGACTTACAAATCCGATTTTCACGTGAGATTGAAGGACCTAATGGCGAAGTCACCTATAGGATATCAGCCCGTAGAGCTTGGCCGCGTTGTCGTGCATCACCATGTGCGCCAGCTCCATGGCGCGCTCGCGTGTGATTTCGCCGTCGTTCAGCATGCCCGTCAGCGCAAGCCCGAGCGCCTGGCGCGTGGTCTCCATCGCGACCCAACCAGCTTGTTCCCAGCCCAATTCATCCGAATAGGGATACGCGTCTGTGCCAAACAGAACCTTGTCCGGAGCAAACTCCAGCCACTCTCGCAGCACGCGCGCGACGGCCCGGGGTTCGTTCAGCAAGGTCTGCTCGGAGAAATCGGCATAGATATTCGGCTTGGTGAGCAGCGGCGTGACCTCGCGCGTGAACGGCCACCCGCCGTGCAGCATCACGAAGTTGGTCCCGCGCAGCCTGGGATCATTGAACAGGGATTCCAGCAGCAGCGGGTTCGTGCCGGCAATATGAAAGTAGCCGCCCGGCCCCCAGGCCACGTGCAGATGCACGGCCATCCCGAGCTCTCCCGCCTTCGCCGCGATATGGCGAAAGAGAAAATCCTGCAGTTTTTTGTAATCGGCACCATCCGCCCGGCCGCGCTTGTAGACTGCTTCCGCAAGGGAGCGCGGGATATCGTCGAAATCGAGCGAGCGTAAATATGCGACTTCAAACTTCACCGCAACGGCCCCGCCGCGCTTGTGCCGTTCGAGCGTGGCATCGACCACTTTCGTGAGATAGTCGGCGAGCGTGGCTGGCGGCGAGTTGAGGCCGCACTCCTTTAAATACTGCTTCCACAAACGGCCTTCATCCTCGAAAAATGCTTTGCGATCCGAATTCGCCGCGGCCAGGCGCGAATTATCCAGCGGGAACAGCAGCGCGTCTTCATACGGCACCCACAAGAATCGCGGCGGAGCGATCCCCGGGCCCATGGCGACCCGATTGGCGAGCATGGTTTCGATCCCGAGTTGGTCGAGAATCCACGCCGGGTACGAGTCATCCTTTGGATGCGGCACGGCGAGAAGCTGCCGCGTCGCCTCTGTCGCGAGCGGCGATCCTGCGCGCATTCTTGCCGGCTCCGTATACGCTTCCATGTGTTCCACCGGAAGCGCGTCGTAGCCCGTGTCGCCGGGCGCGACGGAAACCGGATGCGCGTGATTGTCGATGGCCTTGATTTTCGCGATCTCCGCCGCGATCTGCGGATCGATCGGAAGCTGAGCGGCGGCCCAGGGGGCGAGGAGCAAGACGAGCGCGAACAGCGCTTTTCTCATCGCATCGCGCTCTGCCAGTTCAGCAGCACCGTGATGGGCGAGTTCGCCGTATCGTCCAGCGACGTGTTAATCAGGAACCGCTTCCCGTCGCGCGAAATATCCCAGCGCCAGGAGTTGGTCGGGCCCCCGCCCGCGCCGCCCAGGATGGGCACGCGAAACAGCATTTTGGGAACGCCGAGTTGGAGCGTATTGCCCGAGGTCTTGATGTCGACGTCCATCAAAGCTTGATCCGGCGTGAAATACAACAACTCCTTGCCGTCGTGCGACCATCGCGGCTGGCTGCCCCCGCCATTCGAGACCACCCATTTCCCGCCGGACGCCATCGGGAACGGCTGCACGTACACTTCGCGCGTCCCCGATTCGTTGGATGTGTACACAACCCAGTGCCCGTCCGGAGAGAATTTGGCTTGCGTTTTGGTAAAGGGCGTTACCAGGTAGGGCATCGGCTTACGATCGCCCGCCAGTGGAAGTACCCACAAGTCGGTGGCGCGGCCGTTGCCGCGCTGTTCGTACAGCAGGAACCGCCCGTCCTCGGACCAATCCTTGGGCGTAACGGTCTGATCCGCATGCAAAATGCGTTCTCCCATCTCCGCGCCGTTGGCCGGCTTCAGGTATAGGTCCGGCGACACGCCGCCGTTTGGTGCGTAAATGATTTGACGGCCGTCGGGCGACCATTCGGCGTTGCCTCCGCCGCCTCCGAAGGTGAGCCGCGTGTTGGCGCCGCGCGCCAGATCCAGCATCCACACGGTCCAAGTGCCGCCGTCCTCGGTGCGCCCCTCCACGATGCGTGTTTCATCGGGCGAGAGCTCCACTTCATCTCGCGCTGCGGGTTCGCCGGCGTTTCCGAGCGCTTTGCCTGTGCGATCGTACCACGTCAGTTTTCGATTGTTGCCGCCGCTCAGCGCGAACGCCAGCACGCCCGTATTGGACGCCGAAAACAACGGGTCATACAGCGTGTTGCTTACCATGTCGGTCAGTTGTACAGCGTGCCCCGTCAGTTCCAGCCGCTTCGCGTCGAAGGGTTGTGCCATCATGGCGCTGCCCCGCAAAAACAATAGGTACCCTCCTGCCGCCGATCCCGCATAGAACACTCCTGCCGGCGTTTCCAGGAAACGCTTGCTTTCCTGCTCGGTTGGTTTCGCGCTGAGCGATCCGATATACAGGCCGCTGCGCTCGCCCCACACTCGGTAATACAGGAAATGCTTCCCGTCGGGAAGCAGAACGGGACGGGCGTGGCCTGACTCGCCGTGCGGCGAATCCGCAGCTGTAACGGGTGTGGCTTCGCCGCCCGAAGCGCTAATGCGATTGATCGCTCCTGCGCTGCCGAACAGGATCACGTCGCCCGGCCCCCAGGAGATGCCGGAAGCCGGAGCGCCGTAAGAAGTCAATGTCTGCGGTGTGCCGCCGGAAAGCTCGATTCGCTTCACGCTGCTGCCGGCCATGAACGCCACCGATTGGCTGTCGGGCGACCAGGTGGGGTCCAGGTACGCGCCTTCGGTCCCCGGAAGTTCGTGCGCGTCGAGCGAATCCATTGGCCGCAGCCACAAGCTTGTGCGGCCGTTCGCGCCGCGCACATTGAAAACGATCTTCCGTCCGTCGGGCGAGACCGCGAACGCCAGCAGCGCGCTTTTTTCAGGCAGCGGGACAGCGAATCGCATCGGCGCGAGCACGAGCGGCTTTTCGCGAAAATGCACGAACCCCAGCGCGCCGGTGCTGAGCAAAAGCAGCGCCGCGACAGCCGGCCACATCCATTTGGTCCGGGGCGTCACGGAAGCCGCCGCCACTGAACCGGACGCCGCCGGCGATGCGCCATCCACGAGGCGCCAGACATCGCCGATATCCCGTAGCCGCTTCTTCGGGTCCTTTTTCAGGCACTCCGCGATCAGCCGCCGCACGCTCGGCGGTGTATCGCTTAAATCCGGCTCATCGCGAATCACCTTAGCCAGCATTTCGCCCGCGTCTTCTCCGCCGAACAGGCGCTTCCCCGTGATTAATTCATGCAGCACCACGCCGAAGGCGAAAATATCCGCGCGCTTGTCCACCGCCTTGCCGCGCGCCTGCTCCGGCGCCATATAAGATGCCGTGCCCAGCACCATCCCGGCTTCGGTCATCCCGATGGTGAACGTGGGCGAGCGCTCGTCGCTGCTGCTCGTGTTGGGAGCCACTTTCGCCAGCCCAAAATCGAGCACCTTCACCGTGCCATCCGGCTTGATTTTGATGTTCGCCGGCTTTAAGTCGCGATGCGTGATGCCGCGTTCGTGCGCCGCTTCCAGCGCATCCGCGATCTGGCGCGCGATCTTGAGCGCATCGTCGAGCGGCATGGGACCCTTGGGCGATTCGCCCTCGATGTACTCCATCACCAGGTAGTTCGGTCCCACGTCGTACAGTGTGCAG
>JASIGB010000407.1:0-3528 GCA_030045355.1 Bryobacteraceae bacterium | reverse complement strand
TCGTTGCCCGGCGTGGAAGCGGCGGGCGGAATCAACGTGCTGCCGCTGAGAACGGCGGTACAGTCGGCCTCGCGATTCGTCGTGGAGGGCCAGCTGCTTCCCGCCGACGCCGCGCGCCCGGTGGCCGAAACGCGCAGTGTCAGCCCGGGCTATTTCGCGGCGATGGGCATTCCTTTGCGGCAAGGCCGTTGGCTCGATCCACACGATTACGCCACTCAAAATGTCATCGTGAATCAGGCATTCGCCGAGAGATTCTGGCCGCGCGGCGAAGCGATCGGCAAGCGTTTTAACATGTGCTCACTAGAGCCGGAACCGTGTTGGACCACGGTGGTTGGAGTAGTCGGCAACGTCCACCAGTACGGTCTAGAAGCAACGCCGACTTTCGATTCCTATGGCGCGGTGGGATGGCAACGCTATACCGTGGTTCGAACGGCCTCCGATCCTCTCTCGCTGGCCCAGGCCGTGATCGGAGAGATTCACAAGTTCGATCCCAGTTTGCCGGTGACGCATGTCACGACACTAGATCGATCAGTCTCTGATTCGATGGCATCGCGGAGACTGTCGACATCACTTCTTGGGCTTTTTGCCGGGCTCGCTCTGACGCTCGCCGCGCTCGGCGTCTACGCGGTGATGAATTACGCTGTGCGGCTGCGGACGAACGAAATTGGCGTTCGCATGGCATTGGGCGCCGAGCCGCGCCAAATCTGGGGGCTTGTCATCGCCAGCGGCGCACGGATCGTGCTGGCTGGAATCGCGATCGGAATGGCGGGAGCGTTCGCGCTGACGAGGTTGCTTTCAACGCTGTTGTTTGGGGTGACGGCGACCGATCCGTTGACTTTCATCGCCGTCGCGCTGCTTCTCGCCTTCGTCGCGCTGATCGCCTGCTACATTCCCGCACGGCAAGCCATGCGAATCGATCCGATCGCCGCGCTGCGCTTGGATTAGAGGGCGCGGATCAGCTCTTGGCTTTTTTGACTTCTTCGACCAGCGCGGGGACCACTTCGAACAGATCGCCGACGATGCCGTAGTCGGCCACTTCGAAGATGGGCGCGTTGGGGTCTTTATTGATGGCGACGATGGTTTTCGCGCCTTTCATGCCCACCAGGTGCTGGATGGCGCCCGAAATCCCAACCGCGAGATACATCTTGGGCGAGACGGTTTGGCCGGAGCTGCCGACCTGGCGCTCCATCGGAAGCCAGCCGTTATCGCAGATCGGGCGCGATGCGGCGAGCTCGGCGCCGAGCGCTTTGGCGAGCTCTTCGACGATGGGGATGTTGTCTTTTTCCTTGATGCCGCGGCCGACCGAGACGATGATGTCGGCGGAAGTGAGATCCACCGCGCGGGCAGATTCGCGGAACGGCTCTTGCGGATGGACTCGAATCATATCGGGATTCAGTTCGGGCGCGAAGGTTTCCACCTGCGCTGTGCCGTCCTGCACCTGATCGGCGCGGAAAGCGCCTGCTTGGATGGAAGCGAGGTGCGGCTCGGCGCCGCCGGGCTTCACGTCGGCATTGAGCTTGCCTTGAAACAACTGGCGGACGAAAACCGGCGCACCGGATTCGATGCGGAAGCCGATAGTGTCGCTGATCAGGACCTGTTGGAAGCGCGTGGCCAGCTTGGGCGCAAAGTCACGGACCTGATAGGTGTGCGGGAACAGTACCAGCATCGGGCTGTGCTTGCGGATCAATTGCTCCAGCGCGGCGGTGAATCCATCGGCAGTGTAAGCGGCGAGAAGCGGATGATCCACGGCGTGGACGCGGTTCAGTTTTTTGCGCGAAAGCTCTTCGGTCAACGGCGCGAGGTCATGGCCGACCACCGCGGCGTAAATTTTTTGCCCGGTTTGCGCGGCGATCTGCTGGCCGGCGGCAAGCGTCTCCCAGGAGATGCGATGCCACGCCGGACCCGACTGTTGCATGGCATTTTGTTGCATTACGACGAGAATGCCGCTCACGCCGTGATCCTCATAAGACGCGCGCCTCGAAGCGCAGCTTCTCGACCAGCTTCGCCGCGGCTTCCTTGGGGCTGCCTTCGATCAACTGCGTTTGCTTGGTGCGCTGCGGAAGATAAACGCGTTCGATGGAAGCAGTAACTCCGGTGGCGGCACCGAGCTCGTCCGCGGTGAGCCGCTTGACCTCTTTTGTTTTGGCCTTCTTGATCCCCATGAGCGTCGCGTAACGCAGCTTGTTGATGCCGGATTGAATGGTAAGGATCGCGGGCAGCGGCATCTCCACGTTTTGAAACCAGCCATCTTCGAGCTCGCGCTTGACGAGAATGCCGGAATCGATTTTTTCGACCGCCATGATGATGGTGGCGTGCGGGAGGCCGAGCAACTCGGCCATGACGACGCCGGTTTGTCCGTAGCCGAGATCATCGGATTGCAAGCCGGTGAGGATCAGATCGGCCTTCTCAGATTCGGCCGCTTTGGCGAGTAGCGTGGCGACACCGAGGGTGTCGAAGGCGGCGAGGTTTTCTTCTTCGATATGAATGGCGCGGTCGGCGCCCTTGGCCAGAGCTTCGCGGATGGTCTGCGAGGCGCGCGCGGGGCCGGCGCAGAGCGCGATCACTTCGCCCGAGTGCTTTTCCTTCAACCGCAGCGCTTCTTCGAGCGCGAAAGCGTCCGGTTCGTTGACCTCGTACGTGAGATCGTTTTCCTGAATCCAGCGGCCGCTTGAATCGATGCGGAGCTGGGCATCGCGCGAAGGAACCTGCTTGATGGAAACCAGGATTTTCATGCCCGATTAGCCGGCGTAGCGCTTGAAAATCAGGCAGCCGTTGGTGCCGCCAAACCCGAAAGAATTGGAGAGCGCGTACTCGATCTTCATGGGACGGGCGTGGTGAGGAAGATAGTCGAGATCGCACTCGGGGTCGGGATGGTCCAGGTTCGCGGTGGGCGGCGCAATCTGGTCGCGCAGGGCGAGGACCGTGATGCCGGCTTCGAGGCCCCCCGCGCCGCCGAGCAGATGGCCGGTCATGGATTTGGTGGAGCTGACGGCGAGTTTGTAGGCATGCTCGCAAAACACGCGCTTGATGGCGGTGGTTTCGATGCGGTCGCCCACTTCGGTAGAAGTGCCGTGAGCGTTCACATAATCGATCATTTCGGGCGCGATGCCGGCGTCCCGAAGGGCGAGCCGCATGACGCGGAAAGCGCCGTCGCCGTCTTCCGACGGGCTGGTGATGTGATAGGCGTCGGCCGACATTCCATAGCCGACAATTTCGGCCAAAATGTTTGCGCCGCGGCGGCGAGCGTGTTCCAGTTCTTCCAGAATCAGGATGCCCGAACCTTCGCCGACCACGAAGCCGTCGCGCTCGCGGTCCCAGGGACGCGAAGCCTTCTCCGGCTCGTCGTTGCGCTGCGAAAGGGCGCGCATGGCTGCAAATCCGCCGATGCCCATGGGAGTGATGCAAGCCTCGGCGCCGCCGCAGATCATGACGTCGGCGGCATCGCGCTGGATGATCTTGAACGAATCGCCGATGGAATGAGCGCTGGTGGTGCAGGCGGTGGCGGTAGCGGAATTGGGCCCCTTGGCG
>JASIGB010000406.1:0-6009 GCA_030045355.1 Bryobacteraceae bacterium | reverse complement strand
AGCCTTCGGCTACAGCGTTGACGTAAAGGCGGAACGTGGCTCCTTCATATGTTCCCGCTACAAAATAGAAGCTGCCGGCGGGGAACGTGTCGGTGGATTCGAACATTTCGGATTGGATATTGCCGAAGATGAAGGTGAATTTGTTGGTCATGGAGCTCCAGTAGAGCGCCACGGAGACGTCGTAGTCGTCGATGTCCTGGAGGATCAGTGTGCTTCCATAAGAATCCACGTCCGGACCGGGTCCCTCGGGCTTCACCCAGAAGGCCCAGGTGAAGTTCTGATTTGCCAACGAGGTTGCCGGGGCAACTTGCAAGTAGCCGTTCTGCCCGAGGCTGAAGCCATCCAGGACCTCTGCCGGCACGAGGCTTACGCCCGACGCTCCGTTGGGATTGTTGGAGCCGGCGATGTCATCGTTATTCGTGTCGCCGGGCCACCAGCTCACCAGGCCAGCCGGCGGATTCACGCAGGTAGACGAAGCGGCGCGCGTCGGAAGAACCGGCAGACACCAGGCTGCAAACAAAACTAAGGCGGAATATTGCCTAAGTCTGTTCAGCATATGCGTCTGCCAGGGAGGCGCAGTTCCAGGACGAACCCCCTCATCAGAGGATAATCTTACACCTACAGTGCTAACCCCTGTCGGCCGATGAATAGTATGCAGGTTTAAGACGGAATTACTGCGAACGGGAGACTTGTCCGTTGTTTCCAATCATTGGCATCCTGGTCGTCCTGGGCTGCATTGCGGGCGGCTATCTGATGGAAAAAGGGAACCTTCTGGTTCTCATGCAGCCGGCGGAACTGATTATTATCGGAGGGGCCGCGATTGGGACGGTTCTCATCGGCAATCCACCGTACATCCTGAAGTCCATTGTGGCGGGAATCCTGAGCGTGTTTAAGGGCGGGCGGTACACGTCCACCGCGTATCTGGATACGCTTCGATTTCTGAACGATTTTTTCAGCACTTCGCGCAAAAACGGCATTACGTCGCTCGAAAACGATCTGGACGAACCGGAGAAAAGCGCGCTATTCAAACGTCATCCCTCGTTCGCCAAGGATAAAGAAGCGCTGCATTTCTTTTGCGACACCATGCGCACCATGCTGACAGGCGGCGTGGAGATTCATGACCTGGACCAGATCATGGAGACGGATCTGGAAGTGCTGCACAAGCAGGCCGCGCTGCCGGCGTCAGCCCTCTCCACCATGGCGGACAGTCTGCCGGGGTTGGGAATCGTGGCGGCGGTATTAGGCGTGGTGATCACGATGAGCGCGCTGGGTGGGCCACCGGAAGAAATTGGCCATAAAGTGGCGGCCGCGCTGGTGGGGACGTTCCTGGGCATCCTGCTGTGCTACGGGTTTCTGGGTCCGATGGCCGCTAATATCAAAAAACAAACCAATGCCGAGAGCGAGTACTTTCTTTGCCTGCGCATGGGACTGCTGGCGTTCATGAAGGGCGTTCCGCCGATCCTGGCGCTGGAGGCGGCGCGGCGGGCCATTCCGCATCATGTGCGTCCGACGTTCCAGGAGATGGATAAGGCCTGCCGCAAGCCAGCCGGTGCTCCGGCAGAGGCGGCGGCTTGAGCGCCCACAAAAACGTCCAGCCGATCGTCATCATCCGCAAGAAGAGCGATCATCATGACGACGAACATGGCGGGGCCTGGAAGGTGGCCTATGCCGACTTCGTGACGGCGATGATGGCGCTGTTTATCGTGCTCTGGCTGCTGAGTGCGAGCGTGAAAGTGCAGAAAGCGGTGGGCGGATATTTTCAGGATCCCACCGGAAAGGGCCGGGAGACCGGCACGACGCGATCGGGCGTGAGCGAGACGCTGTCTCTCAATGAGAAGCAGCTCAACCAGATCAAGGACAAAGTACAGGAAGCGATGAAGCAGATTCCGGCCTTGAAGAACATGCAGAACCAAATCCGCATGACCATCACGGCGGAAGGCTTGCGCATCGATTTGCTGGAGACCAAGGGAGGGCTGTTTTTTGAAAACGGCGATCCCAAGCCTACCGACGCGGGGAGCCAATTGCTGAAAATGCTGGCCAGTGAGTTAACCAAGCTTCCGAACAAGATCGTCATCGAAGGCCATACCGATTCCACGCCGTTCGGCCGCGAGGATTACTCCAATTGGGAGCTGTCGGCGGACCGGGCCAACGCCGCGCGGCGGATTCTCACCGACTCGGGCCTGGATACGGGACGCATCGCCGAAGTGCGCGGATTCGCCGATCAGCGGCTGCTGCTGCAGAACGATCCGACCAATCCGTCCAACCGGCGCATTTCGATCATTGTGCGCAATCAAACGTACAATGACGATCTGCCCCCGGCAAAACCCGCGGCCGCCGCTCCCGCCAAACCGGAACGGGCCGCCGCCGTCATGCTTTCGCCCTCCGGCAAGAAGTAGAATTCCCCGGGGCATTTGCCCACCCGGGCCGGCGTTTAAGCGAGTCCGAAGCTTGTTATACTTCCCTTGAAATTCGATTGTTCAAGGAGAACCACGTGAATCGCATTTGCAGCCTCACCCTGCTGGGATGTTTGGCCGGCGCCGCGGCCATCTACGCCCAGAATCCGTTGTCGGACGATGTGAAGAACAGCTACAACGGGATTAAGAACAACATCATGAAAGCCGCCGAGGAGATGCCGGAGGCGGACTACTCGTTCAAGGCCACCCCGGCCGAGAGGACCTACGGCGCGATGATCGGGCACATCGCCGATGTCCAGATGGCGCTGTGCGGGAACGCCAACGGAGAGCATAAGATGGGCGACGCCGAAAAAACCAAGACCAGCAAAGCCGATCTGGTGGCTGCGCTCAAAGCGTCGTTCGATTATTGCGACGGCGTCTACGACGGAATGACGGACGCCGATGCCGCGAAGATGGTGTCGATGTTCGGGCCGAGAAAAGCCACCAAGCTGGCCGTACTCAATTTCAACTTGACGCACGACCAGGAAATGTACGGCCAGCTGGCAGTGTACTTGCGGCTGAAAGATCTGGTGCCGCCGTCCAGCCAGCGCCGGCAGCCGTAAAGCGCGGCCTCAAACCGGCGCCGCATCGAGTAAACTGATCTCTACGCTAATGAGGACTCGCGCAAAACGGAGCGCGGCGCGAAGCAGTTCCTGGCCTGTTTTGTGGTGCGCGCCGCACCCTTTGCGCTTTTAAGTAACGGCCTGCAAAACGGAGTGCGTGGGCTGTTTGCTTGACTGAAACGAGGGTGCCCACGCGCCCTTTGCGAGCTAGCATGCATCTGAACACAGGCGACTGCCTGGGTAGCTACGAGATCGTCGCTGCAATCGGCGCCGGTGGGATGGGCGAGGTGTATCGCGCGCGCGATACGCGGCTGGGGCGTGACGTTGCGGTCAAAATTCTGCCGGAAGGGTTCGCGCGCGATGAAGATCGCATGCGGCGCTTCACTCAGGAAGCGCGCGCCGTAGCGGCGCTCAACCATCCCAATGTTCTCTCCGTTTACGATACCGGCATCGAAAACGGCGTCCCTTACTTAGTTTCCGAGCTGTTGGAGGGAGAAAGCCTGCGCCAGCGCCTGGACCAGGGGCCGATTCCGGCGCGCAAAGCCGTCGAGTATGCGCAACAGATCGCGGATGGGTTGGCGGCGGCGCACGAGAAGAACATCGTGCACCGGGATCTGAAGCCCGAAAATACTTACCTGACCAGCGGCGGACGGGTGAAGATCCTGGATTTCGGGCTGGCCAAGCTGCAGACCCTAGACAAGAACGGCTCGGGCGATGGAGCGACGGCAACTCTGGCAGCCGCTACGAACCCTGGCGTCGTGATGGGAACGGCCGGCTATATGGCGCCGGAACAGGTGCGCGGGCAGGCGGTGGATCATCGCGCCGATATTTTCAGCTTTGGCGCGGTGCTGTACGAAATGTTGAGCGGCGAGCGCGCGTTCCACAAGGAAAGCTCGGTGGAAACGCTCAACGCGATCCTGAAGGAAGATCCCCCGCAGCTCGACGCCAATAAGCTGCGCGTGGCGCCAGGCCTCGAGCGCATCGTTCACCACTGTCTGGAGAAGAAGCCGGGGGACCGGTTTCAATCCGCGCGCGATTTGAGGTTCGCGCTCAGCGCGCTTTCCGATACATCAACGGCGCAGCGTGCGGCCTTGACGGCGCCCGAGCGCACATCCGACCGGCGCTGGCGGGTGTGGGCGGCTGCGGCGCTCAGCGCGGTTTTGAGCGCGGCGGCGACTTACGCGGTGATGCGCTCGGCCCGTCACGTCGCGCGCCAGGACTTCGCCATCGCGGTGCCGAGCGAAGTGAATCACCTGGCAATTTCCTCCGACGGAAAATGGCTGGCTTACGTTTCTCCAGGCGACACTGGATTGCCCAAAGTTTACGTACAGCCTATCGGTTCCACAAACGTGCGAGCCCTTTCGGGAACCGAGGGCGCGAGTTATCCGTTCTGGTCGCCCGATGACGTGTACGTAGCCTTTTTCGCGAACAACAAGCTGCAAAAGGTCGCGATTTCCGGGGGCGAGCCGCAAACCATCACGCCGGTGGGTGGAGCGCCGCGAGGTGGCAGTTGGGGCAGCAAGGGTGTGATTATCTATGCTCGGGACTCGGGCGGCCCGCTATGGCGTGTCAATGCCGACGGCAGCGACCCGAGATCGTTCACCGATAAATTGTTTAGGCCCGGAGAGCAAGGAGACGGCACACACCGCTGGCCCGTCTTCTTGCCGGACGGCGATCACTTCCTGATGTTCGCGGGCAATTTTGCCGCCATCAAAGGCGGAAACCGCATCATTCTCAGCTCTCTTTCGAAAGTGGAGAACAAGGAGTTGATTTCGACCGGGTCTAGTGCCGGGTTTGGAGATGGAAGCGTCTATTACATCAATGACGACGGTGCTCTGGTAGCGCAGAAGTTGGATTTGGGCGCAGGGAAGCTGGAAGGAGCCCCCAGCGTGATCGCGAACCAAATGGCCCGATCGCCATCGACGTTCTACGGAGTCTTCGCGGTTTCCTTAAATGCGACAGTTGTCTACAGCACCAACACTACTCCGAGCCAGTCTCAATTCACGTGGTTGGATGAGACTGGAAAGGAATTGGGGCGCGTCGGGCCCCGGGGCGTGTTGGCGAACCCTTCGATTTCGCCCGATGGAACACGCGTCGCGTTCGACAGCGAGGATTTCAAAGCGAACAACGTGGACGTCTGGATTTCCGATCTAGAGCGGGACTCCAGTTCGCGGTTCACATTCGCGCCGACGGAAGAAACGACGCCGGCATGGTCGCGCGACGGCAGCACCATCGCTTACCGCAATATTGTCCCTGTCGCCGTGCATTTGAAGAAGGCCAACGGATTGGAGCCCGATCGCGCTCTTCCGGTTCTCTCCGACCAGGCCGACGACATCATGCCGAATAGCTGGGCGCCGGGCGATCGAGAAGTATTGTGTACCTGGGAACCGGCGAAGGACCATTACCAGCTCATGTTGGTGCCCGTGGACGGGACTAAGATTCATCCTTTGATGAATGGCTCGGGAAACGAAACCAATGGGCAGTTCTCGCCTGACGGGAAGTGGGTGTCATACGCGTCCGACGAGACGGGAAAATCGGAGATTTATGTCACGAGCTTTCCGGGTGCGGCGGGGAAGTGGCAGGTATCGCGGGGTGGCGGCATGGAACCCCGCTGGCGTCGCGACGGCAAAGCGATCTTCTACATCGCTCCGGGCCAGATGCTGACGGAAGTAGACATCACTACCCGCGACACGTTTGCGGCGGCAGTTCCGCGCCCGTTATTTCAGCTCCACACACGGGCGGCCATTTCTTCGACGGATCTGTTCAACTACGATGTCGCGCCGGACGGGAAACGTTTTCTGGTGAATCAGTACATCAAGCCGGATCAGCCGCCGCCGCTGCGCATCGTTCTCGACGCCGGCGCGGCGCAGTGACGTCTATTCGTAGTACTCGGGCGCTTTCTTGAGCTTGGAATTCGCGATGTAGTCGTGCTGGATCCAAAGCTGCGCACCCGACTGTTTCAGGAAGGCTTCGATCTTCTCGCGCGTGGCCGC
>JASIGB010000405.1:0-5187 GCA_030045355.1 Bryobacteraceae bacterium | reverse complement strand
CCCTACTTCATCAGCGATCCCGATCGCATGGAGTGCGTGCTCGAAGATCCCTATATCCTGATTCACGAAAAGAAAATCAGCAACATGAAGGATCTGCTTCCCCTCCTCGAACAGATCGCCCGCTCCGGCAAGCCGCTGCTGGTGATCGCCGAGGAAGTGGAAGGCGAAGCGCTCGCCACGCTCGTCGTCAACAAGCTGCGCGGCACGTTGAACGCCTGCGCGGTGAAGGCGCCCGGCTTCGGCGATCGCCGCAAGGCCATGCTCGAAGACATCGCCATCCTCACCGGCGGCAAGGCGCTGATGGAAGAGACCGGCATTAAGCTCGAAGGCGTCCGCCTGGAGGATCTGGGCCGCGCCAAGCGCGTCACCGTCGACAAGGACAACACCACTCTCGTGGACGGCGCCGGTTCGCAGAAAACCATCGAAGGCCGCATCAAGCAACTGCGCACCCAGATCGATGAGACCACCAGCGATTACGATCGCGAGAAGCTGCAAGAGCGGCTGGCCAAGTTGGCCGGCGGCGTCGCGGTGATCAAGGTGGGCGCGGCCACCGAGACCGAAATGAAGGAGAAGAAGGCTCGCGTGGAAGACGCGCTGCACGCCACTCGCGCGGCGGTCGAGGAAGGCATTGTTCCGGGCGGCGGCGTCGCGCTGCTGCGCGCGGGCAAGGCCCTCGACAACGTGAAGGCGGAAGGCGACGAGAAGATCGGCATCGATATCATCCGCCGCGCCGCGGAAGAGCCGGTGCGTCAGATCGTCGGCAACGCCGGCTACGAAGGCGCCATCGTCATCGAAAGGATCCGCTCCAACAGCGATTCTCACTACGGCTTCAACGCTGCCACCGCGCAGTATGAAGACCTGGTGAAGTCGGGCGTGATCGATCCCACCAAGGTCACCCGTTCGGCGCTCCAGAACGCTTCTTCCATCGCGGCCCTCATGCTGACCACCGAAGCCATGATCGCCGAGATCCCCGAGAAGAAACCCGCTCCCGCCCCCGGCGGACACGGCGGACCCGAGATGGATTACTAGCCGCTCGCGCGGCGGCCATGGCGCCTCCGGCGCAGTGGCGGTCGAAGCAAGCGAGACGAATTCAGAATCCAGAATTCGGGAATTCAGAATGGCCCGCCCTTCGGGGCGGGCTTTTTTGTCGGAACATATGTTTCATGGGCGCGCCCGCTCAACTCCTAGCTTTTGCGCCTCCATCCGAAACCGCCCTCCTCGACTTCGTTCGTGGCCAGGCCTCAGACACGATTATTCGCGCGATTGCCAGTAATGATCGGGAGCACGAAATCGCGAAGTACGAGTTCGACATCCGGCGGCAACTTGCGCCGGACCCACCGCTCGGCTTCGCACCCTGGCAGGCAGTAGGAGAGGTGTTAGAGTTGGAGCGCAACAAAGAACCTATAGATTTTGCTGGGCAAACCCGGCAGCTTCTGGCCTGCGCTCTCTTGCTTCGCAACGTCGCTTATGTTGGGGGCGTCAGCGATGAGGACGGGGCATATTTTGTTGAGACCTCAGCCTATACCGTGCTTCAATTGGTCCGCAGCGCCATAGCGCTTGGTTCCGAGGCCGCGAAGTTAGCACTCGGATTCTTGCTCTGGCTTCACGGCACGCAGCGCAATCCCACGCTCTATCCATTTTTCTCATTTGGCGCGCTCCTTCTTCAGGCCTACGAAGATCCCTCGAGTACCAATCTCCGGGAGACATGCCGATGGGTGGAGGAGGATGAAAAGCGCGGTCGCGAACAGTCTGATGACGACGACGTGCATTCCGACAGATGGCTAACGGGTTTGAACTATCAAGAAGACAGCCACGACTCTCCCCAACTGTGGGCGAACACACTGGCGCAGATAATCTCGACTAAGCGGGACAGATTCCCATCCGACGTCGCGTCTACGCTCGCCGGGATGCACGAGCGGCTCTCCAGATAGCCGGCAAGCTACGCGATTTCGATGCCACTTTTTTGGGAGAAACTTCTTCCTCCGAACCAATGACGTCGGAGTTTCGTCCGATATCTCCATCCCTCGCTCGTATTATTCTGAAGCCGATTGCCTAATAACGCCCCAATCCCCGCCTTCGCCTTAACTGCGCCTTTCCTGAAAAAATGTCGCCGCACCCCACATACCCTCCCCCACCCCGAATCCGTCCGGCATCGTGCCTGCGTACCCAATCCCCGACCCCGGAGCGAAGCGACGAAGTCGCGCCGCGAGCCCCCCAGCCCCGGCGAGCGCCAGCGAGCCACCCCGTGTTTTCATAAGATATGCGGATTCCGCTCCTCGCCGTCCTCACCGCTACCTGCCTCTGCGCCGCCACACCTGGCGGAAAACCGGTCTTCCGTTCCTCCTTCGATGGCGCACCCGCCTGGACCGTCTTGCGCGGCTCCGGCCTCACGGATTCCGCCGTCACGCACGACAGCCAAATGTCCATGCGCCTCGAACCAGCCGCCGGTAGCGGCGACGCGCGCGTCGAATCCGCCCCCATCGCCCTCACCATCGGCAAGGATTACGAACTTTCCGGCTGGGTCCGCACCGAAGATCTCACCGTCCGCGACCTCGACCGCTCGCCCATCTCTACCGGCGCCGCACTCTCGATGGCCTCCATGCCCTTCGACGTCCAATCCGAGTCGCTCGCCGGCACCCGCGATTGGACCCGTGTCCATCTCCGTTTCACCGCTACTCGCGGAAGCGACAACATCGTACTCGCGGTCGCCTACGGCGGCACGTTCTCGGGCAAAGCCTGGTTTTCAGGAGTCTCGGTGGAAGAAGCCTCCGACGCCGCGCCGTGGCCCGTTCCCGCCGCGGTCACCACCTACGGCCCCGCCTATCGCTATCCGGTCGGCGGCTGGATCTACCTCCACATCGAAGGCCAGCCCTACGAGCGCGGCTACCAGCACGGTCACCTGATGGCCAAGGAAATCCCGCAGTACATGGCGCGCTGCGCCGCTGAGCTCGACCCCACGGGCAAGGGCAAAAGCTGGAACCTGGCGCGCACCACCGCCTCCGCGCTCTTTCTGCGCGGCTTCGATAAAGAGATTCTCGAGGAAATGAAGGGCATCGCCGACGGCGCTTCCGACGCCGGCGCGCGCTGGGAGGGCCGCCCCATCGATCTCACCGACATCGTGGTCCTGAACACCACGGTGGAAATGAGCGATCTGAGCTCCGCCTTGAGCGTCACGCCCAACGGTCTCGAAACCCTGCGCCTGCTCGCTCCCAACTACGTCACGCATAAGCGCTCCGCGGCGGATCATTGCAGCGCCTTCGCCGCCACGGGGTCCGCCACTCGCGATGGCCGCATGGTGATCGGCCACACCACCTGGTGGCCGCTGACGCTCGCCGAGCAGACCAACGTGATGCTCGATATTAAGCCCGCCACCGGCCATCGCGTCCTGATGCAAAGCTACCCCGGTGGCATCGAGAGCGGAACGGATTGGTATCAGAACGATTCGGGCGTGGTCCTCACCGAAACCACCATCAACCAAAGCCCGTTCAACGCGAACGGTACGCCCATCGCCTATCGCGCGCGCCATGCCATCCAATACGGCGGCAGCATCGACGAAGTGGTCGCGCTTTTGTCCGCCAAAAACAACGGCCTCTATACCAACGAATGGCTGCTCGGCGATTCGAAGACCAACGAAATCGCCATGTTCGAGCTTGGCACCTACAAAACGCGCCTGTATCGCAGTTCCAAGCACGATTGGTTCGGCGGGACCGAAGGCTTCTATTGGGGCGACAACAACGCCAAGGATCTCGCCGTGCGCTTGGAAGAGAGCCCCGATCCGAATAGCGCCTCCACGTACATTCCTTACGTCCCCAGCGCCCGCGACCTGAAATGGCAGGATCTCTATCGCGAATACAAAGGCAAAATCGACGAACAATTCGGATTCCTGGCGTTCGATACTGCGCCGCTGGTGAGCGCGACGGCCATGGATGCCAAGGTGGTCACGGCTGACATGGCCTCGCGCATGATGGTCTGGGCCGATTTCGGCAAGCCCAATGAGCGCGAGCGCCTGCCCTCGTCCGCCGATCGCGAAGAATACCCGGCCAACGACGGCCTCTACACCTCCGGCTATCGCTTGATTTCCACCGCTCCGCTTCCAGCCGTCTCGGCCGCGCGCAATCAGGCCACCCATACCTGGATCGAAGAGCCGCCGGTGCCCAACTATAGCAACCGCCTCTGGTCCGGCTGGGTGCTCCCCGCCACCGAAGCCGATACTTGGTTCGTCTCCGGCTCGGCGGCTTATTACGAGGACCTGAGCTCCAAGAGCATTCCGAACGCGATGGCCGCGCATTGGGCCGAATATCGCGCCCTGAGCCTCGTTGCCGATCCCACGGCCCGGCAGCGCTTCGAGCTGGAAACCGCGAAAGGCGTGCTTTTCCTCGATCAATTGCGGCACACCTTGGGTGACGACCGGTTCTTCAATTTGATGTCTTCCTTCTTTACGGCTCACAAAACCCAGACCGTGACCGCGCAATCGTTCCTGGACGCGGCGGGTGTGCAATTTTCGCTTCCGCCTGATCCCGGCGGTGCGGTGTGCTGTGAGATGTACGTCGCCTCCGACATTCGCGATCGCCTGGGTTCCGCGCTTCTGGTCTACGGCACCCTGTCCGACGCCGGCGCCAATCGCTACGCCGCCGAGCAGCTGCAAAGGGGCTTCTTCCGCTTTCTCGAACACGCGGTTCCCATCGCCAAGGATTTCGAAATCAGCGACGACGAATTGCGCACCCACGACGTCATTTTTGTCGGACGTCCGGAAACCAATTCGGCGCTCGCCGCCTGGCAAAGCAAGATCGGCTTGGAATCGTCAGACGGATTATTTCGCATCGACGGCCGCGATCACGCATCGGAAACCGAGGCGCTGGTCTTTGCGGCAGCCAATCCGCTCGATGCGCATCGCATGATGCTGGTGGTGGCGGGAAACTCAGCGCTCGAAACCGTTCTGCTTACCCGAACTCCGGGCTGGGATGACACGCAATATTCGATCTTCGATTCCGGCAAGGAAGTGGCGTCCGGATTCGTAAGCGCTACTTCATCGATTGCAGCAAGGCCCTGATCGTCAGCACCTGAGGAGGATCCTACTTTTTCTTTGTCGGGCACGGGAGAACCTCGTACCATGATCCGTTCGACGGTGCGAGAAACCGGATAAAGATCACGGGGCTGCCTTTTTCGGCATCGAGGTGAAATTCATAA
>JASIGB010000404.1:0-3878 GCA_030045355.1 Bryobacteraceae bacterium | reverse complement strand
GTGAACTCGACCGGCTCCCGGCTCAAGCTGGCGCTGATTTGCGACTTTCTGGAAGAGGGCTGGCCGAGCATGGACTTATTTGGAGACATGCTTTTCGAGGCCTTCACCCAGGAGCACGCCTCGGCGATCGATGCCGAACAACTGCGCCCGGCAATGCGATCCCGGTTCTCGAAAGCCCCCGGCTTGTCTCGGTTAGGATTCTCCTGGAATGCGGATCGTCTGATGAACCGCTTCCATGATTATCCGGCCTGGCTCGGCAGGCGCGCCGCAAGGTTCGATCTGTTCCACCTGGTAGATCACAGCTATGCACAACTGCTTCTGGATTTGCCCGCGGAGCGGACGGTGGTCACCTGCCACGACCTGGACACGTTCGGTTGCTTGTTGGAGCCCGCGGCGAACCCCCGGCCGCGTTGGTTTCGCGCCATGATGCGGCGAACGCTCGATGGATTCTTGCGCGCGGCGCAGGTGATCTGCGTCAGCGCCTTTACCCGAACGAATCTGTTGCGCCATGGCCTGTTCCCACCGGATCGGGTGACAGTGATTCCTCCGGGCGTGGATCCGGTCTTCTTCGCAGACCCGCAGCCGGGCTTTGACGAAAGCGTGCCCGCGGCGCTGGGTGTGGGTGGCGAACCTTGGCTTCTGCATGTCGGCAGCACGATCGCGCGCAAGCGCATCGACGTTCTGTTGCATGTTTTCGCGCGGGTCTCGGCGGCCGTCCCGGGGATAAAGCTGTCGCGAGTCGGCGGCGCCCTGACCGCCGAACAGGCGCAACTGGCGCACCGGCTGGATCTAGACGACAAAATCGTGCAGGCGCCCCGCCTGACAAAGGCGCAATTGGCAGCGCTCTATCGTACTGCTGCCATGGTGCTGCAACCTTCCGCCGCCGAGGGCTTCGGCCTGCCGGTGATCGAGTCCATGGCCTGCGGCTGCCCGGTGATGGCGAGCGATATTCCGCCATTGCGGGAGGCGGGCGGTTCAGCCGCCGAGTATTGTCCCGTGGCCGGCATCGAAGCCTGGAGTGAAACCGCGATCCGGCTGCTCGGCGAGCGCGAAACCGATCCCCGGGCCTGGGCGCTCCGGCGGGACAGAGCGCGGCAACATGCGCGGAGTTACACCTGGTCTGAAAACGCGAATCAGACGATATCCGTTTATCGACGGGTTTGCGCGAGCCTCGGATGGATGCCACGGCAATGAGTGCGAAACAAATTATAAAGGCCTTCCTTCCCAAGCCGGTGTGGAACCGGCTCCGCATGTGGCGCATGGATTATGCGCGAGCGCATTTCAAATGCCGGCGCGTCCGGCACCACTACGGCGGTTATGAGCTCGAAGTGGAGCTGGTGGATGCCATGGGCGCCGGTTGGTATGACCACGATCATCCCGAGTTGCCCGAAATCGCACTGCTCAAACAGCACGGTTTGCGGCCCGGCGCCAGAGTCTTCGATATCGGAGCGCATCAATGCGTGGTGGCCTTGGTGCTTGCCAAGACCGTCGGCCCGCAAGGATTCGTGCTGGCGGTGGAGGCCAGCCCCGAAAACTGCCAAGCTGGAGAGCAGAACCGAAAGCTCAATGGAATCGAAAACTGCAAGGTATTGCACGCCGCCGGAGCCGCTAAATCGGGAACCCTGACGTTTAACCGCGGCACCAACGGCCAAGTGGACGACGGGACCGGCGAATGGGGCCGCATGGAAGTGGACGCTTATTCGGTGGACGACCTCGCCGCCCGGTTCGGCGTTCCGGACGTTTTGTTCATCGATGTGGAAGGTTTTGAGTGCGAGCTGCTGAGAGGTGCGCAAAAGACGCTGGCCGCAAAGCCGAACTGCTTCGTCGAGGTGCACGTGAACGCTGGATTGGAGAAATTCGGCGGGTCGGTTGCCGAGGTGCTGAAGCTCTTTCCTGCTGGATACGAGTTCTACGCCGCCGTGCCGGACTGTCCGTTTGAGCCTTTCAAAGCCGATAGCCCGGTGCTGCTTGACCGCTTCTTCCTGGTGGCGATTTCCGCCGCGCAATGCCGCCCACAGAGGCGTCCCATTTCCATTGGGGGCGCGCACGAGGAGGTCCCGTGAGTAGCATGCATCGCTTGAGGAACGCGATCCTGGCAGCCATCCCGCCGCCGGTGCTCCGATTCCTGTCGCACAATCAACACCGGAGCCCGCTCCTGCGCAAGATCTGCGCCTGGGGCGCGTCCTTCGTCAAGCGCCGGGACGCGGTCATTCTGCGCGGGGCGGGGCAAGGCCTACGGTTCAATGCCGCCGGCTCGCACAGCGCGTTTATCCTGGGAAGTCATGAACCCGAAGTGCAGGAGCTCCTGGCCAAAGTGCTGCGGCCGGGCATGGTCTATTACGATGTCGGCGCCAACGTCGGTTTTTTTGCGATGATCGCAGCGCGGCTGGTGGGCCCCTCGGGACACGTGGTCTGTTTCGAGCCTCTGCCCGAGAACGCGCGGCAGATCGAGTACAACGCGCGTCTCAATGGCTTCGCAAACATTGCCGTGCGCCGGGAAGCCCTGGGAGACTCCAACCGCACAGAAATCTTTAATACCTCCACCGAGCCCACCTGGGGCATGCTCTCCACCGTCGGCAAACTTCCTGTGCAGGCGAACGGCCAGATCAGCGTTGAGGTGCGGACACTGGATTCTGTTTGTAGCGACGGCGGCCTTCCCCGCCCCGACGTAATCCAGATGGATGTGGAGGGAGCCGAAGCCGAGGCGCTCCGGGGCGCCTCGGCCATGTTGACCTCCGCCCGTCCGCTACTGGTGATCGAGCTTCACCAAACCAATGCCGCCGTCGCCGCGATTTTGGATCGCTTAGGATATACATACGCGGTGTTGGGAAGTTCGCAGCCGGTTCTCGACGTGACCTGGGACGCTAATATTGTCGCCATTCCCCAGGAACGGCTCGACCTGGTTGAGTTGGCCCAGCCGGCCGAAAGGGCCGCGCTTCGGTGAACCGCCTGCGCATCCTGACCATCGGTCACTCTTATTGTGTGGCATTGAACCGGGCCTTGGTCCGGGAAGTGGCCCGCGATCCGAACTGCGAGATTACGGTCGCGGCGCCGAGTTACTTCCATGGCGATTTGCGCCCCATTGTCCTGGAACCGGAGCCCGAGGGATCGCCCTTACGCTTGGTCCCTCTCGGGACCCGGCTGAGCCGCTTCATCCATGTCTTCCGTTACGACAATTCCGCTTTGCGCGCGCTAATTCGAGACGGCGAGTTTGACGTGGTCCACGCCTGGGAGGAGCCCTACGTCTTTGCGGGCTATCAAATTGCCCGCGCGCTCAAAAACAACCCGACCCGGTTTTGTTTTCGCACCGCCCAAAGCTACGTCAAGCGCTATCCGCCTCCGTTTAATTACTTCGAGCGTGCCGTGCTCGCTCGCGCGCAGGGCTGGATTGCCGGCGCCAGTCTGGTTTACCAGGCGATGGTCGACAAAGGATTTCCGCGAGCAACTGGCCGGGTTCTAAACCTAGCGGTGGATTTATCTATCTTTCAACCCCTCTCGCCGGATCGCCGCGCCGCGGTATTGCAGGAATTGGGTCTGGATTCACCGGTGATCGGTTTTGTCGGAAGGCTGACCCAGGCGAAAGGTCTGGACGTTCTCATGCAGGCGATGGAAGCCGTCGGCGCGGCGCGGCCCTGGAGCCTTTTGCTCTTGGGCAGCGGGGAGTACAAGGACAAGCTACAGGAATGGGCGGCCGCAAAGGGCTGGTCCAATCGCATCAAGGTCCTGTTGGTGAAACACTCTGAGGTTCCGCGCTACCTCGGTTGCATGGATATGATGGTGGCGCCCAGCCAGACCATGAGAAACTGGAGAGAGCAGTTTGGCCGCATGATCATCGAAGCCTTTGCCTGCGGCGTGCCCGTGGTGGGCAGCGATTCCGG
>JASIGB010000403.1:0-2751 GCA_030045355.1 Bryobacteraceae bacterium | reverse complement strand
GACGCGGCACGTGATTGTGGCCGAACACGTACCACAGCGAAAGCTCCGTATTGTCCACCGGCCGATTGGCCTGGGTCCACAGCGGCAGTCCGTCGCCCGTAGGATGCTGGTTCGGATACTCGCCGGCCGCGTAGCGCTCCTTCGGACTGTATGGCGTCACCCACAGGTGATTCTGCGTGAACCCCGCGCGCCGCATGATCGGAGCATCCGCCTGTGCGAACGCCGGGCAGTTCTCGCCCGGCACCAGCCGGTACCCCACGGATTGCCCGAGCCGGTTCATTTTGCCCGGATTGATCACGCGCCAGAACCGCGCGCTCGCCGAATTCACGCGGCGCTGGGCCTCTTTCTCCGTCCTGAACAGCGTCTCTTCGGCCATGATCGCGTTGCCATGCGGATTGCTCACGCTCGTCGGCAGGCCGACGCTGTTCACTTCCACCACCGAATTATGCGGCCCGTCCACGGTCGGCACCAATCGCGCGGCAAAAATATGCTGATGAAATGGCGCATTCAACTGCGGCGCAACTTCAACCCCGTACCGCGATTTTTCGCCGGGCGCGAGCGCCGTGGTGTTCATGATCCCGGTCAGCTTGATCTCGCACTGAATGGATCCGTCCTGGTAGAAATACCAGTAGTATCCATACTCATAATTCCCGACGGTGGCAATGAAGGAAACCGACAGCCTCCGCGACCGCCGCACTTCCGATTGCCCGGTGCGCCAATCCGTGTGCTTCCACAAAATCCCGTAGTCTTCCTCATGCAGGCACACGGCGTTCTTCAGCGGCGTGACGTTACCGTGGCTGTCCACCAGCGGAAAATCGAAGTAGTGAATCACGCCCAGGCAATCACAACCCAGAGCGAGCGAATTCGCCAGCATCCCCAGGCCGTATTCGCCGATGTCGAAGGCGTTCTTGCGGTAATACTGCTCGCCCGGATCGCCGTAAGGCACCACCATCTCGCAAATCGACGCGCGATGCAGAACTGGCCGCTCCCGGCCCGCGTCGTTGTAGGTGATGGTGTGGAGCACCAGGCCTTCGCGCGAAGTGAATCCCACGCGAAACTTCCATTTCTGCCATTCCACCTGATTGCCGGTCACCTGGAAGCTGACACCTTCGGGCTGCGCGATCTCCACCGGCTTGAGGTCCGTGCGCACGTCTGGAATATATTCGCGCGCCCAATTTCCAGGCTCGGGCGGAATCGGCACGATGGGGTATTCCTCGATGCGCGTCACTTCCATTTTGTAAAGATCCACCACCGCCACCATGCTGTCGATGGGCCGTGCATAGCCGTTGTCGGCCGGCTCCGATCGCAAGAAGCACAGCGCCCTCAGCCTGCGCAGCCCCTTCTCATCGGACAACTCGGTGCCGTACATCCCGGCCGACCACGGGTCCACCATCACCAGGTCCGCGCCGGTCACCCCGCGCTTGCGCAATGCTTCCAGGAACAACGGAGAACGCCGTACCGCCGCTTCGCACTCAGCGAACTCATCCAGCAGGACCGAAGGCTGCACGCCGCTCGGAAATTCCGTGACGGACGTAACCGCTTTAGCGTTCAGGTCCACCACTGCCTCGTACGCCGTGCGCTTGGCGCGATCCAGAAGGACAGCCAATGCGCGCCGCTCGAAGGGAGCGCCCGGCTTGTACTGCTCTATCAAGTTTTTCGCGGGCTCGATCAGGTTGATGGATGCAATTCGAATGCTCGGGCCCAGGTATTTTTCACGCGTCAGGATCTGTACGGCTTCTTCTAGTTCGGCTGGGTACAACGGGTCGAGCGGGTGCCGGTAAGCGCTTGAAATCGCGCCGCCGGAAATCGGGGAGCTGTCCTCGGTCACTTCAGTGGGGATGGCCATGTCGCCGCCTTTCGTCCGGATGGGTTCCGCCGTGCCTCAGCAACGCAGCTGACGCCGGAGAATGGGCTTCAGTCCGATGCTAGTATAGGTGGATGGAACTTGGCAATACTTCGGCAAGGTTGGTAAACACTGCCGCCCCGTCCGCGCCAGAAGTTCCAGCAGCTAACTCCTATGGCCTGAAATCGGGGGCACTGTCGCCCGTCCAGACTCTGGCACAATCCGTCGCGATTATCGCACCTACCGGGGCACCGGTGATGACCGTCCCGCTCGTCTTCGGCCTGGCCGGACCAGGCTGCGCCATGGCGTTCCTGATCGCCACCGTTGCCGTACTCCTGGTGGGGCTGAACATCAACCAATTCGCCCGCGCCTCGGCATCGCCCGGCTCACTGTACACCTACATCGCGGATCACATGCACCCGCGCTGGGGTGTGCTGGCCGGTTGGGCGCTCCTGATCGCTTACCTCGGCACCGCGGCGTCCGTGTCCGCCGGTGTCGCAAATTATGTGGACGTGATTCTGCGCGATGGGTTCGGCCTGCCGGGGTCACCCTTCCTCGTCACTACTCTGGTCACCGGAATCTGTTGCTACCTGGCCTATCGCGACATCCAGATCTCTACCCGGCTGATGTTGTGGCTCCAAATCGTATCGGTGGCTCTAATTTCTGTCTTAGTGATCGCCGTCATTGCCAAGCATGGTTGGCGACTCGATATGGAGCAGCTTGCGCTTCAAGGCGTCACGCCGGAGAAGCTGCGACTCGGACTGGTGCTCGCCATGTTCAGCCTGGTCGGATTTGAAAGCGCGACCTCGCTCGGGTCGGAAGCCCGAGACCCGCTCGTCAGCATCCCGCGCGCGGTGAAGTGGAGCGCGATTCTATCCGGCGCATTTTTCTTCCTCTGCGCCTACGCC
>JASIGB010000402.1:0-8835 GCA_030045355.1 Bryobacteraceae bacterium | reverse complement strand
GAACATTTTCACCGTGTCGAGCGAATACTCGGTTAGGTCCCGGCCGATCAGCGGGAGCTTCTTTAACAAGTCGTGCGTGACCGTGATGATGTGGCAACCGATCTGTTCGGCCTGCACGATGTTGAACAGCTCACGCGGGCTGGCCCAGATCAACTCGATTTGCGAATAAGGGCGGATTCGCGCGAGCGCTTCGCATAAGATAGGAAGCGGATCGCAACCGGCATCGGCGATGCGGCCGGCAAAGATCGAGATGCAACTCGGAGGCCCGTGGCGCAGGCTGGCCAGGACCGAGTCGACCTGCTCGAGCGTCATAACCGCAGTCACATTGACTTTCACGCCATGCTCGCTAAGGCGTTTCACCACCGACGCTGAGCTGCGGCCGCGCGTGTCGGTAATGGGGATTTTGACATAAACATTGTCGCCCCACGTGGCAATCTGCAAAGCCTGTTGTTCCATTTCGTCGAAATCGTCGGAGAGGACTTCGAAGGAGAACGGCCGGTTGGGGATCTCGCGCGCGAGCGAGCGTCCGAAGGTCTCGTAATCCGTGATCCCGGCCTTGCGCATCAGCGTGGGATTGGTGGTGAAGCCCTTGATGAGCGGATTGGCTGCCAAGTCGAGGATCGAAGCGCGGTCGGCGCCGTCGGCGAAAATCTTCACGCGATACAAAGCGACATCACGCATAGAGCCGTGCCTCCGTCCGAAAGCCAGGACGAGTGCTGCGCAGAATCCAGTTCGCCGCCTCGCGCAGCGACCTAACGCCGATAAACGGGGCCGTCGGGCGCTGCTCGGCATAGCCGTAATCGACGAAAATCGGGCTGCAGCCGGCGCGGTGGCCGGCTTCGATGTCGCGCCAGCGGTCCCCCACGACGAAACTAGCGCCGAGATCGATGTCCCACACGCGGGCGGCTTCGAGCAGCAGCCCGGGCTGCGGTTTGCGGCAGGCGCAGCGCGCCGCATCGTCGTGCGGGCAGACGCCCACGCCGTCCAGGCGCAGGAAACGCTGCAAGCGGAGATTCATTTCCGAAACCTGTTCAGCCGACACCAGCCCGCGCGCGATGTCCGGCTGGTTGGTGATCAAAATCAAAGCGAACCCGGCCTCGCGCAATTTCGAGCAGGCTTCGCGCACGCCAGGCAGCAGGCGCATTTCCGCCGCGGTAGCGGGCGGATAAGGTTTGCCGCCGCGCAGAACGACACGATTCACCACGCCATCGCGATCCAGGAATACGGCGCGCCGCATGGCTCAAAGTCTCCCCAGCCGCGCGTCGGCCAGCATCGAATTCAGCGCCAGGCACAGCGCCTGCCGGCTATTGCGCTTGCAAGTCCAGCCGAGCGCGCGGATGCGATCGGTATTGAGCCGCACCACGGGCACATCACCTTTCCAGCCGCGGTCCCCGCCAGTGTATTCCAGGCGCACCTGATCGGGCGCCAGCCCTATCACTTCGATCGCCAGCTCGGCGATTTCGGTCACCGTGATGTAATCGCCGGTGGCGACGTTGTAGACCTCGAAAAACGGTCCGCTGAGCCGCTGCGACGCCCGATGCGCCATCAGCACCGCATCCGCCACGTCTTCGACATGAATGTAGGATTTGCTCTGGCGGCCGTCGCCGAGGATGCGCAGGCGATCCGGCTGGACGCGCAGACGCCGGATAAAATCGAACCCTACGCCATGCGTTTGCCGCGGGCCGACGACGTTGCCAAAACGAAATGCACAAGCCCGCAGATCGAACATCGCGCAATAGGAGGCGATCAACGCTTCTCCGGCCAGCTTGCTGGCGCCATAGGTCGAGACCGGAACCAACGGCCCGTGGTCTTCCCGCGCCTCGAAATCCTTCAGATCGCCATACACGCCGCTGCCCGAGGCGTACAGCAGGTTGGGCGTCGAGGTTCGGCGCATGGCCTCGACCACCTGCTGCGTCAGATACGTGCCTTCGCGGAAATCGATGTCGGGCTCCACGGCCGCGCGCGCGATGTCCGGATTCGATGCCAGGTGGATAACGGTATCGTGGCCGCTCATGGCGCGCTCGATCGCGCCCAGGTCCTTCACGTCGCTGCGTACCACACGCAGACGGGGGTCGTGCTCGTGATGCGCGTAATGCCATTCGCGCCCGCTCGAAAAGTTGTCGTACAGCGTGACCGCCTCGACGCTCTTGTCGCACAGCAGGCGATCGGTGAAATGGCTGCCGATGAATCCAGCGCCGCCCGCGATGAAGTAGCGCTTACTCATCGATGGCCTTCCATCGGTTGCGCCGCAACCGTTTCCCATTTCGTCGCCGCGCGCTGCAACACCGGATGGCTCACCAGCAGGTGCCACAGCACTGCGCACAGACCCTCCGTGTGCGGCGTGATGCGCTCGGGCGCAAGCGCGGGAATCACGATGCATTCCTCGGCCACTTCGCGCGTGAAACCTCCGTTTCGGCCCACGATCCCGAAAATGTGTGCGTGCGCCTCGGCCGCGGTTTCGAGTGCGCGCACGATATTCACCGAGACGTTCTTCTCGCGGCTGCCTCCACCGACCGAGAACACCAGGACACCGTCGCGCGCGTCGATGCGCGAACCGGCGAGCCAGGCGGCGAAGCAGGTGTCCCAGCCTTCGTCATTGGCCCGCGCCGTCAGCTCGGAAACGTTATCGGTAGGCGCATAGGCTTCAAAACCACACAATTTCCTAAAATCATTCACGGCGTGCCCGGCATGGCCAGCCGACCCGCCCACCCCCAGGATGAACAGCCTTCCCCCCAGTTCGCGCACCCGGGCCAGCGCCGCAGCCATTCGTTCTACGGCGGCCACGTCAATCTGTTCCAGGATGGCAATGGATTCGGCGATGAACTTGGAAGCAAAGCCGGCTTCGCGCACCGGCGCGGATCGCCCGAGAGCTTCTTCGAGAGCGGTAAGAGTGGTCATTGCCACTGGTTCCGGACCCCTGCTGCCGGAAGCGACCCCCGATTCGCTAATCGGCGGAAACCAGGCGCTTGTTTAGGGTGAAGAAGCGCGCGATCGCCAGGCGCAGAATGCGGCGCAACGTCCACACCGTGGACGACCAGCGCTGGAGCGTCGTCTCCCCGATGCGCTCACCGTAAGGAATGAACACTTCGCGCATCCGGAACCCAGCCAGTGCCGGCTTTAGCAGCAGTTCCACCGGAAGCGCGGGACCGTTGGGGTCGCAATCCACCTGGTGAATCACTCGCCGGCTGTAGGCACGCATGCCGGAATGCAGATCGGTGGATTTCACCCCCGTGAGCACCCACCCGATGACGGCGAAAGCCCAATTGGCCAGGTAATTGGCGATAGGCATCCTTTCCGGCCGCCGTTCCAGTCGCGAGGCGTTCACCAGGTCGCAGGCGCCCGAAAGCACCAGGTCGGCCAGATGCGGGATTTCCCCGGCCGGGTAAGTGCCGTCGCAATCGAGCGTGACCACGACGTCACCCGAGCACTCGTGCAGCACGCGGCCCATGGCGCGGCCGTAGCCTTGGGGAGGAAACTGCCTTATGACCCGCGCGCCTTGCGCGGTGGCGATGTGGGGCGTCGCATCGCGGCTGGAATCCACAATGACGATCTCGAATTCCCGGCCGCGCAGGGCGTCGCAGATGTCCGCAATCACGCGTGCGACCGCCTGCTCCTCGTTCATGGTGATCATCGCGACCGAAATCAGTTGGCCCATGGACGTTCTAATCCACTATTCGGCCGAATGGCGATTGGGGATTAGCGACCGGCCCCTGCGCCATATAGCCGCACCGATCTTTCGCCGATGAAAAAAGTGAGATGGCGTCGGCAGCCGAAACTCCGCTCGCAGTGAAGGCTCCGACCCAAAACCACCGCTGGTGGATCCCGCTTTTAGGCGCGGCCCTGCTCGTCTACTTAGTTCTGGCGCTGTGGCTGGCGTACACAAAAGCCCCCTGGTTTGATGAAGGTGCGTGTACCAATGCGGCTTATGATCTAGCTTTCCGTGGGAACATGGGGTCCAACGTGCTCGAACCAACCGGGATGCTTTTCAATGCGTATTTTCGAGGCGTCAAAGAACATACCTACTTCACCGTGCCGAACAACCTGCTGGCGCTGGCGGCTTGGTTTCGCGCATTTGGATTCAGCATTTTCTCGGCGCGCTGCTATTCCATTTGTTGGGGATGCGCCACACTTCTAGCCCTTTTTTACGTTGTGCAATGGTCGTTTTCCGATCCCTACATCGCTGCCGCGGCAGCGTTCTTTACGGGGATCGATTTCGTGTTCCTATGGAGCACAGCCGATGCACGAGCCGACGCTGCTGCAAACGCCCTCGCGCTCTGCGCCGTGGCAATCTATCTGCACTTCCGCGAGACGCAATTCCAGAAAGCGGTTTTGTATTCCCAGATCCTGGGAGCTGCCGCCGTCTTCACGCATCCCAACTCGGCTCTGGTGGTACTCGCGCTGGGGCTGCTAGCTTGGCGTTTCGACCGGCACCGCGTGCGATGCTGTGGTTGGCGAACCCTGGCGCTTGCGATCGCCCCCTATTTGCTGTTTGGAATCTGTTGGTCCATCTATATTGCGCAGAACCCGTCTGATTTTCGAGCTCAGTTTTTTGCCAACGCGGCGGGTCGCAATTCCGAGCGCTTGACGAAGATCCTTCATCCAGACGCTGCCCTGTTGTCGGAAATCGACCGGCATTTGGGAGCCTATTGCATCGGGGGACTGTGGGGCGGAGAGATGAAAGGATGGATGGTACTGGTGCCTCTCCTATACATCGCACCTCTGCTCTGGCTGCTGCTGAACTCGCGACGCCTGAAGGAACGTCCTAACATTTTTACGACGTATACCGTCGCGATGATTCTCGGAATGACGTTCCTGAATGGGTTCAAAGGATACTTTTACCTAATCTACATTCTGCCGTTGTACAACGCTGTGTTGGCCCTCTGGCTTTGGACGTTGTGGAAGCGAGGCGCCGGCGCGAGGTGCGTTGCTGCAACGCTCGCGGTGGGACTCGTCGCGCTGCAGTTGGCGATATCGGTCCGCCACATTCGCTCCGACGAGTATCATCGGGACTACGTACCGGCGGTTCGCGAACTGGCGCTCGATCAAGGCAAGGGCAAAAGCATTGTGGGGGACTCCGCCCTGGGTTTTGGCCTCAACTATAGCGGATTCAACGACGACCTGCGGCTAGGAATCTACAGCGGACTTTCCCCCGATATCGTGGTGCTGGACCGCGCCTACCGCATGTACGCGGGCTATTTCGCCACCGAGGAGCCGGCCGTGTTCGATCGCATCGTGACGCTGCTTTCAACCAGGTACCGGCTGATCTCGCAGCATGGGTCATTCTGGATTTTTGAAAAATTCCCAAGCAGTACAGGGGCCAATCCGGCAACCTCCATCGACCTCTCCAAACTCGGGGCGGACGGCCGGGAATCGCGCGCGCAGTCCTTTTTAAGTTGCTCTTTGCGGCGTACAAAATGCAGGATCCGGAAGAGTCCGGTTTATAGAGGGCGATTGCTCCGCTCGACCCGGCACGTCTCGGTTCAGCCGGTCCGCCACTTTCTGCGCCCGCTCGATGCACACGTCCATATTGATGTACTCGAACTCCGCCACGCGACCGCATAGCGCGATGCCAATTCCTTCGAAATACGCCTTGGCCTCGCGCAGGTAGCGCCGGCAATCGTCGTTCTGGACCACGTAGCCGTACTTGGTCCGGATCACGCGCGAATAACAAACCTCGGAGGGGCGAATCAACTCCATGCTTTCGAGATCGCCGGCCACATCGGCGAGCAGTTCCTCATCCGTCATCTCGTACGTGCCATCGCCCGGATTGGTGGTGATCTCCGCCTGCACGATCGATTGGCCCGGCGGTGCGTTGTGCGGGCTGAAGGCGGCCGGGAACGACAGCCGATGGAAACGGATCTCGGGATCGGGAACGTAGATGGCGGTGTAATCGGGCAGGCGCGCGGCATCCAGGCCGATGGAAACCGTCACCAGCGAGTTGTAGCGCAGGGCGTTCACCGCCGTGAGGATCTCCGGCGGCGTGCCATCGAGTGCGACAGCGAGTTCCTGAATCGGAATGGTGCAGACCAGCGCATCGTAGCGGCGGACCACGCAGCCATCGCTCACGAACCAGCGGTTGTCCTGTTTCCAAATGCGCTCGACATTGAAGTCCGAGACCACATTACGAACCCGTTCACCCATCGCACGCGGCAACGACTCGATACCTCCGCGCTCGGGGTAATGAAAATAGAGCTGATGGGTGTAGCCTTCGGTCTCCACGCCGACGGCGGCTTTGATGACGTCCTCCACCGGCGGCCTCGGCACGCGGCCTTCCACCCATTCCAGGCCCAATTCTTCCGCCGGGACGTTCCAGATCTTCTCGTTATAGGGGATCAGATACTTTTCGGCGAGGCCTTTGCCGAAATGATGGTAGATCCATTCCTTGAAATTCGTGCGTGGCGGCGGGTAATCGTTCTGAATATAATGATACAGGCACTCGAAACGATCCTGCGGCTCCAGATCGTAGAGGCCGTTTTCGAACGGATATTTTACGTAACGGCCTTGGTAGAAAATCTTGTTGTTGCGGCGGGCACGGTGGACGTTTTTGCCGAGCAGGCCGACCATGTAGTCCACCATCTGCTGGTTGCGCGAGAAGATGATGTGCGGGCCGCCGGCATCGTAGGTGAAGCCCTGCTCTTGAACCGTCTGGCAGTGACCGCCGGAGCGCGATTCTTTCTCAAGCACCTCGCAATCGCGCTCGAGATGCGCGGCGACGGTGAGCCCGGCCAGTCCGCCACCTAAGATTCCAATAGCCATCATCCATGATTTCGGATGATTGGCGAGCGTTCTATAGGGCGTCTTTTTTCAAGCCAGACGGCGCCGTCGGATGAACCAGGCGCCAAGCAGGATCGCGGCGGCTAGCGGTAACGCGGTGGAAGGTTCAGGAACAGCGGAGGGGGTTTGAATGTCGATGGTCCCACTCTCAAACTCGTCGACGTTGATCGTTTCATAGCCGCCGGCACAAGAGCATGGACCGGCCAGGTTGTTTTCATCGGCGAGGACTCCGTCAATAAAAGCCGAGAACGTCACGGGAATGGAACCAGGGGTGGCCGTCGCTGAAACATCGAACAATACGTCTCCCAAGGCGACAGAATCCCCGGCTCCAATCGTCACGCCCGTCCCATCGTTGGTGGCGTCGCTGGCGTCCAAGTACTGCCCAGAGTCGATGTTCAACGTGAGCCCGTTTTGGCTGTCGAACGAATTACTGAGAGGAAAGATGTAGGGAGTGGCACCGGTATTGAAATCGGCACCGGTGAGGGTGATGTCGCTATAACCGGCAACACCGGCGTCTACGGCGACTTCGAAATCGAATGCTGAAACCGAGATTGCCGAGCTCCCGCTGTTGGTCATCACGACATCGAACGAGTCGCCTGTGTCCCCAAGATTGGCCGTGGTGGACGTTGGTTCTATGGAAAAAATGATGTCGGCGCGGGCCGAAGAGCAGAATAAACCGACAGCGCAACTCGCGGCTAAAATTCCAAGCGTGTACCTGTTCATTGCTGTGAATGTCCTTCCTGGGTGCGAACGATCGCGGCGTCGGTGCTGTTCACCACCCCGTCTCCGTTGATGTCGGCGAAGATATTATAGGGGGCGCTCTCCGCTGCGACCACCTGGGTGAAGTCCAACGAGTTCACCACGCCGTCGCCATTGAAGTCGCCGTACAGGACGCTGAATGATTGCGAAAATCCGGAACCGCCCGCCAAGGCATTGCCGGCCGAGTCCTTGATGGCGTTGGCCCCGCTGCCGGCCAGAGTGGTGGCCAGCGTCGCGTTGGTGATGCCCGCAAACGTCCAGGTCAACGTGCTCGTTCCCACGCCGGACAAGCCCGTGGCTGAAATCCCCCCGAGACTGGATGTGTTGGCCGTGGTGATCGGTTGGGAGAATACCACGGTGATTCCGGTGATGGTCCACGGCAGATGCGCGATGCGCGACGCGCCCAGGAGGTTATAGTTCTCGGCGCCGAAGTCAACGCTATAGCTGACCACGGTCGGCGCGGTGGTATTGATCACGATGCTCTTGTTGGCGCTCAACGAACCGGCGGCCCCTGGCGCGGGCAGCGTCAGAATCGCCGGCGTACCGCCGGTTGTGATCGTTCCGCCGTTCAGCGTGAGAGCGTTCGTGGAAGTCGCATCCAATGCCGAACTGTTCTGTCCGGCCGCCACGGTGTAGGTAAACGTGAGCGTGCTGGTGCCGGAGCCCGAGGTGTACGACGCGGTGCCGCCGGAATTCAGAGCTAGCAGCGGCGTGCCCGTCACGCTCACGGTGCTGCTGAAGCTAATCAAAATCGGAATTACCGCACTCACGCCGTAGGAACCGTTGGCCGTCGTGGACGTGACGTTCGTGATGGTCGCCGCGGCGCTGTTGTTGGTCAGCGAGAATCCTGGATTGGTCGTGATGCCACCCGAAGTCGCGGTCACCGAGTACGGACCGCCAGCGCTGCCATTGGCCGTGAAGCCTTCGCTGAGCTGTCCCGAGCTGTTGCTGCTCGACGTGATGGTAGTGGTGCCGTTCGAGAACGTGCCGCTGGGGCCGGAAGTGGGCGCGTTGAAGGTAACCGAGGCACCGCTGATCGGCAGGCTGGCGCCATCCTCCACCGTGACCACCAACGGGTTGGTGAACGCCGCGTTTAGATTCGCGCTCTGGCCGCTTCCGCTCGACGCCAGGACTTTGGCCACCACCTGGGTGACGGTCGCCGTGTCGGTGTTGCTGCTGACCGTGCCGGAACTGCCGCCCCCGGAAGCGCTCGCGGTATTGGAGACCGACGTTGGAGAAGCAGCCGGCACATTCACCGTCAACTGCAGTGTGTTGAAAGACGTCCCGCCGTTGACCACCTGA
>JASIGB010000401.1:0-7479 GCA_030045355.1 Bryobacteraceae bacterium | reverse complement strand
CGCAAATGAGCGGGCGCGTGGGACCCTTCAGCCGCTGCACGCTCGCGTCGGTATTCAGCGCCAGAATCAGCAGGTCGCCGAGCGACCGCGCGCGTTCGAGCAGCCGGATATGGCCGGGATGCAAAACGTCGTAGCATCCGTTGGTAAAGACGACCTTGAGACCGGCGCGCTTCCATTCCGCGCGCGCCTCGATCAATTGTTCCCGCGAGTAGATTTGGCCCAAGGGCCTATTCTAACGTGTTTAGTAGAACATGCCCCGCAGGGCCTGGGCGAAATTGGCGACATCGAGCGTCCCGATGCCGACAGCCGGATTGTAGCCGTTGGAGCCCTGGTAGAACCAATTATCGCCGTACGGAATCGCGTGGAACGGCGCGTTCGGCCCGAAATAGCCGAGGCCATTTTGGACCAGCGGGTACATCGAGTTGTTGAGAAAGCCGATGCGCTTTCTCAGATCCTGGTCGTAGAGCGCGGACACGCCGTTGAGTTGCGGCGCCACGAAGCTGGTGCCACCATACTGATACTCAGCAAGCGTTCCGGTGACGCTGGATGTATAGTAGACCGCGTAACCGGTTTGAGGATCCGCATTGAAAGAGATATCGGGGATGTTGCGGCCCGGGTAGAACGCGGGAAGGGGAATGATGGTTTGATTCGCCTGACCAGCCGCTGAGTTCCACAAGAGGGTTTGGCCGGGCTGGCTCAATTGGGTTCCAAAAACGCCCGCCTGGTAAGACGGCTGCTGGAACTGAACGCTCACACCGCCACCGCTTCCAGCCGGGAAGATGCCGCAAGCCGTGGAGAGCGGATTCAAGCCCAACGCGATACACAACGGTTCCAGGTAGTCCCAACCCCATACGCGCTCATGCGGGACGTTGATCTTGAGTAACCCGGAGCCGGTGCAGGCCGTGGTGAGGCAGTATTCCTGGAGCCCCGCCAGCGTGGTGCCTCCGGCGGCGGTGATGTAGCTGTCGCTGGCCGGATAATCCACGCTCAGAGTCAGACTGCAACTTCCCACCCCGGACGCCGAGGGTGAATAGGGCGGGAAGCAGCCGAGCCGGTAGTTGACGTCATAAGCGCCGCCGTCTCCCGCGGCAACGTACGAACTCTGTCCCTGAAGGGACGCGCGCAGCAGAAGCTGGTGGATGGCTTGGGAAGCGGCGACGGTTTCGCCTTGGAACGTCACGGGCGTGAATTCACTGTCAAAGAAGATCTCCCAAGTGCCCCAACTGGTCGAGAAAGTGTCCACGCTGTTTTGATCTATGGTGGCCGCAAAAAGATCGACGAAGTTGGCCAGGGTATTGGGCGCCTGATACACGATGATGTTCGCTCCGGGAGCGATACCGCCCGACTGCTCGACATCAATCGCGGTTTCGATCGAGCCGGATGCATCGCTGGGCGCGCCTGGCCCGCCGTCGATGTTGACGATACTGAGGCGATTCGGATTGACCTTGAGCCCGACCGCGGACCAATAAGCGAACGCATCGCTCGGGGTAAAGGCGGCGAACGTGAGGATACCGAGCGTGCGGCCCGCGCCGGTCACGCCTTGCTGATAGAGCGGATTCACATCGTAGTAGGAAGCAAAATAGGACACCGTTAGGAGGGCATCGTAGGGGTCACCGCCGCCAGAAGAAGCAGGCCCTGTCTGAGGAACGGGCGGAGCTACTGAGACGGTAGGAAGATAGTTCGGATGCAAGGCAGGGCTGCTGTCGAGCCCGACCACTGCGGTGACAGCCGAGGAAATCTCCGCTGGGATGACAGGGCGGGTCAGCGGCGCATGAAACGTAGTGGCTGGAACACCTGCGTGCGCCTGAAGCTCAAAATCGTGCAGCGTGACCTGGAAGGTGCGTTCCATCACGGAAGGCAGGCCGGTGGCGCGGAGAGTGGTCGCGCTGGTCTGCTCGACCTTGAGTCCGTAGCTTTCGAGCGCAGCGGTGACTTTGGCGATGCCGGCGCTGGAGGGTGCGAAGCGCGCGACGAATTCCTTCGAGGTGAGGAACTGGTGATACTGCGGATCGCCGGGCGTGTAGAGCGCTTCCTGCAGCTTCTCGGCGTCGGCCAATTTCGGAAGCGTCAACGCGATGGTCACCGACATGGGGGTGGCGGCCTCACGCGCGTCGAGCGGGCCGCGATCGAGAGCCGTGAGCTTGGATTGCGCCACAGCCGGCAGGGCTGCTGCAAGAGCCATGGATAACAGGGTCAGATTGCATGAAAAACGGACGGTAGTCGTTGTCAATGCGAGTCTCCTTTGATTCGAATCGTTTTTCCCGAGCAGTCCTCTGGTATCGAGTCTGCTGGGACATTTCGCGGTCAAGAGCGCCTGCGGACGGAAGATATGCAATACGAATTTCCAGTGAATCTTAACCGAAGTCGCGAGCATGCGCAAGCTTCGGCGTACTAGTGGATGCGAAGCCGCGCGAAGACTAGATGGTGAGAGTCAAACTGATCCACTACCCAGTAACTTTACATAATATCCGTTATCGGAAGTCTTTCAGAGACGACCCCACTCGGCGGCCTCAAGCACCGCGTCTCTCCAAATTTCATCCCGCTCGACATTTTCAAACTGGCCCACTACCAGTTTCTGGGTAGTGGGTCAGTTTCAAATCGATGGTGCTCAACTGACTACCCGAATTCCGCCCTCGCGCTACAATCAATCATGCGTTTCCTCTCGCTCGCCGTTCTGGCCCTATCTGTACTCACCCTCCTGCCCGCCCAACAACCCAAGCCGGCGCCATTGGACAAGGCCAAGATGGAAGCCTACGTTCGCCATCTGCTCGCCGTGATTCCGGAAGTTCAGGTCAAGGTCGACGACCCGAAGCCGGGGCCCACGCCCACGATGCAGGAGGTCGACGTTCACTTCACCTACCAGGGCCGCTCGCAGGACGAATCCTTCTATGTGACCGCCGACGGCCAGCACATCATTCGCGGCGTGGTGTACGACCTCAACCAGAACCCCTTTCAGGAAGACCTGGACAAATTGAAGACCGCCGGCGCCCCTAGCTTTGGCCCCGATAACGCCCCGGTGACCATCGTCGAGTTCGGCGATTTCGAGTGTCCGAATTGCCGCGAGGAAGCCAAGACCCTGCGCGACAACATTCCCATGGAATTTCCCACGCAGGTGCACGTCGTTTTCAAGGATTTCCCGCTCGAACAGATTCATCCCTGGGCCAAGGCCGCGGCCGTGATGGGACGCTGCATCTATCACGCCAACCCGGCGGCTTTCTGGAAATATCACGACTGGATTTACGAGCACCAGGCGGAAATCACTCCCGACAATCTGAAGACTCAGGTGCTGGAGTTCGCTAAAACGAATCCCGAGATCGATGCGCTCCAACTCGGCAAATGCATCGACGACAAATCCACCGAGGCCGAAGTGGACGCGTCGCTGGCCGAGGGCCACAAGCTGCAAGTGGACGCCACGCCCACGGTATTTTTAAACGGCCGCCGCTTGGTGGGCAATTATCCCTGGCAGAACCTGGAGCAGATCATCAACGGCGAGCTCAATTATCAGAAGAGCGCGCAGAGCACCGCTCAGAACAATCAGCCCAAAACGGACGACAAGTGCTGCGAAGTAAAGATCCCGTCGCCTCTCAACAAGTGACATGCGCGCCCGAACTGTAATCCTGGCGGCACTGGCCGTCGCAGCTTCCGCCGGCGTGTTTGCGGCCCAGATCGCCACCGGCGACGAATATCTGGACATCATCAAATACCTCGCTTCGCCCGAGATGCGCGGCCGGGCCACCGGCTCGCCCGAGCTCGAAAAAGCCGCCGCCTATATTCGCGATCATTTCCGCGGCTTTGGCCTGAAGCCGGTGCCCGGTGACAGCTATTACCAGGACTTCGACGTCACCACCAGCGCGCGCCTGGGCCCGAAGAACGATTTCACGTATCAGGACGACTCGGTATCCCACCCGCTCGCCTTCGGGCGCGATTTCATCCCGTTGAATCTTTCCTCGGCGGGCGATGTGTCCGGCAATCTGGTCTTCGCGGGCTTCGGCATTACTGCTCCCGAATACAATTACGATGACTACGCGGGCCTGGACGTAAAGGGCAAGATCGTCATCCTGCTGCGGCATGAGCCGCAGGAGTTCGACGACAAGAGCGTCTTTGAAGGAAAAGTCTATACCGCGCATTCGCAGATTTTCAGCAAGGCCTCCAACGCCAAGATTCACGGCGCCAAAGCCGTTCTGTTCGTCAACGACGTGGCCGCGCACCCGGGGGACGGCGACGAGCTGGAAAAGTTCGGCGCTACCGCCGGCCCGGACAACGCCGGCATCGAATTCGTCCAGGTGAAAGCCAATCTGGTGAACCAGTGGCTGGCGACGGCCGGCAAGAACCTGGAATCCGTCGAAGGCGATATCGATAAGAACCTGCACCCGGAATCGTTCGCGCTGCCTGAAAATCTGCGAGTGGACGTGAATGTCGACGTCGACCGCGAGATCAAAACCGTGCACAACGTCGTGGCGTATCTGCCGGGCAAAACCAACGAATACGTCGTCATCGGCGCGCATTACGATCATCTCGGCCTGGGCGAGCAGTACTCGCTCGCGCCGTCGCTCGCCGGCACCGTACATCCCGGCGCCGACGACAATGCCTCCGGCACCGCGGGTGTCATCGAACTGGCGCGCTGGTTTGCGCATCAGCCGAAACCAGAACGCGGCATTTTGTTCATGACCTTCGCGGGCGAGGAATTGGGGCTCCTCGGCTCCAGTTACTACGTCAACCACCCCCTGCTCCCGCTCGCCGACGACGTCGCCATGATCAACATGGACATGATCGGCCGCGTTCGCGACCGCAAAATCTACATTGGGGGCGTCGGGACCGGGACCACCTTCCAGCCGCTGCTGCAGCAACTGACGCCCCAGCACGATTTCGACGCCGATCTGACCGAAAAAGCCGGTTACGGCTCGAGCGATCACACCTCGTTCACCACCAAACAGATTCCCGTGCTGTTCTTCTTCTCCGGACTGCACGCCGATTACCACAAGCCCAGCGATACCTGGGACAAGATCAACGCTCCGGGCGCCGTGCAGGTGCTGGACCTGGTGGCCGACGTCACCGCTCACCTGATCGATGGCTCGCCGCGTCCGAAGTTCGTACGCGTGGCCGAGACGGAGCCACAGGGTGAGGTCGCCACGCCGCATTCGGGTCGCGGCGGCGGCTCGGGCTACGGTCCCGATTTCGGCAGCATCCCGGATTTCACCGAGCTTCCCAACGGAGTAAGGTTCGCCGATATACGGCCCGGGTCGCCCGCGGCGAAGGCCGGGCTCAAGGCCGGCGACATCCTAACCGAATTTGACGGCAAGCCCATTCAAAACTTGTACGATTTCACCTACGCGTTACGGGCCAGTCATCCTGGCCAGACGGTACTTGTCAAGGTACTCCGCGGGAACCAGACAATTGAAGCCAAGGTACTACTGACCGAGCGGAAGTAACTCCGCATACTTGGGTCAGGAAGAACATATGGCATCCGAATCATCCTTTGGAACGGTACCCGCTTTAGCGCATAACGTACAGACGCTGCCCCCGCTCATCCTGCATCCCTTCGCCGATGCGGGCGGTCCCGGCAAGCTGGTGGAAAGCTCGCGCGCCAATCTCAAGTTGCAGGGCCTGTTGCCCCAAGGCGAAGCGACACGCGAGGATCTGGACCGCGCCCTGCTGGATGGCCGCTACTCGGAGCTGCGCATGCTCTTCTACGTCGGAAAGGACCTGGCGCGCTGGATTGATCAATGCCTGGAATTCGTCGAGCGCCACCAGGATTCCCTTCCCCGCGGAATCTGCTACCAAAGCTTCGCATCGCTGCTGATCTTGGACCCGCCCACGGCCGTGCAAGCCAAGCTGCGTAAATGGGGCGTCGGCGATTATAAGTCCATTTTCGGCCGCGCTCTCGGTTTGCACACGATGTTCGCCGCCGCGCCCCCGCGCGAGGTGCTCTCCGACGAATTCGTGCGCTCTTATTTCCGCTTCGCCGATCACATTTTCCAGAGCAAGCAAAGCGAGTGCGACTTCACGCCGCTCAGCTCACGCGAGTTCACTTTCGAGCTTTACTCTTCGGGCGAATATTCGCGCATGCTGGAACGTTCCTGGGGTGAATAACGGACCGAATCAGCGAGTTGTAGAAGGACGCCGCAGCGCGTCTAATCTGGTGGAGGCCTGCCATGCCCGCCAAGCGGCCGACCAAGCAATGGTCCCAGCACGTCACCGAAACGAGTAACGCGCTCGATTTAGACCAGGGGGCGTTTTCCTGGTCCGATCCCAAGCGCATCGCGCGCTCGCTCAAGCAATCGGCTGAAGCGAGCAAGCGCCGCAAAAGCTCGCCGCGCCAATCGGCCATGTCCATGCTGAACTTCTATATCAACCGCGCCGGCCACAATTTGCCGGCCAAGCAGAAGCGCATTCTGGAGAAGGCCAAGGACGAGTTGCGCGCGCTTTTCGAGAAGTCCCAATCCGCATAAGGGTGATACGATGGCAGCGCATGCGCTGGTTCTGTATTTTCGCGGCCTCGGTCGCTCTATTCCCTGGATCTTCGTTCGCTCAACTTGCGCCGCCCAACGACGCCGGCGTCTCCATCGGCCACATTCACCTCACCGTTCCCGATCCTGACGCACAGATCAAAGCCTGGACCGATGTCCTCGGCGCAACAGTCTCCAAGGACGGCTTCCTGACCTTGGTGAAACTGCCCGGCATCTTCATCATCGTGACGAAAGCCGACGCGACGGAAGGTTCCGACGGCTCCGCCGCCAACCACATCGGTTTCCTGGTGAAGGATTACGCCGCGCTCAAGTCGAAACTGGCCGCCGCCAACATCCCCACCGTGTTCGATATCGAAAAGAACAAGCAGATCATGGTGACCTTCCCCGACAAGATCCGCGTGGAGTTCAATGAAGACCCGTCGATTTCCGAGCCGGTGGTTTTCCATCACATCCACCTGATGACCACCGATCCGGCCGCGCTCCAAGCCTGGTATGTGAAGATCTTCGGCGCCGTAGCGGCCACACGCCGCAATCTGCCGGCGGCCAAAATTCCCGGCGGCGAAGTGGATTTCCTGAAGGCCAAGGACGCGCCCGCGCCCACCAAAGGCCGCACGCTCGATCACATCGGATTCGAGATCAAGGATCTGGGCGCGTTCTGCAGAAATCTTCAAGCGCAAGGCGTCCCATTCGACGTGCCTTACCGGGAGATCCCCGCCATCGGCCTGAAGATCGCTTTCATCGTCGATCCGGCAGGAACGCGCATCGAGCTGACCCAAGGACTCCGAGGCAAGTAGGTGCGCGTCCCAGACATTCGTTACGCGCTTCGCGCCATGCGCCGCTCGCCTGGCTTCACGGCGGTCGCGGTAATGACCCTGGCGATTGCCATCGGCATCAACGCAGGCGTTTTCACCATCGCTCGCACCGTGCTGTTGGGCGGCTACCCAGGAGTCGACCCGGACAACCGTATTGTCTACATTGGTGGACCACAGTCGAATGCCGAGTTGCAATACTG
>JASIGB010000400.1:0-3047 GCA_030045355.1 Bryobacteraceae bacterium | reverse complement strand
AGCGCGTAGAGGAAATTTCCGGCAAAGCTGAGTTGGGGATCGCCCTCGACAACCGGCTGGCCTTTGCGCAACCGGTGGAAGGTGGTGACGATGGTCGCGGTCTGCGCCATCAGATGCGCGGCCTTTTCGGTGCTCGCTTCGATGGAATTGTCGCCCGCTTTGGGATCATAGAGGCTCAGCATGGAAACGGCGGTCCGCAGCACGTCCATGGGTGCGCTCTTAGGCACCTTCCCCAGAAATTCGACGACTTCGGCGGGGATCGGCCGGTAGCGAACCAGCTCAGCTCTGAGTGCGTCCAGTTCCGATTGCGGGGGCAGCTTGCCGTGCCACAGCAGGTAGATGACTTCTTCAAAGGTCGCGTGATCCGCCAGAGTATGGATGTTGTATCCCTGGTAACTCAGGACTCCGGCTTCTCCATCGATGAAACAAATGTCGGACTCGGCGGCGACAATCCCTTCGAGTCCCGCTTGTGTAACTGGCATTGAACTCCTGAACTCCTGTTTTCGAAGTAAACGGCTTCAGCGCCGGGGCGAGGAGGCGTTCTCGGCGTGAAATTTTATTCTAACTGAATTGGAACAGCGTGGATTCGCCAATGCCGCGAAGACGAGCGTGAGAACTGGTTACTCGTAGCGCAGTACGTCCAGCGGATTGGAGCGCGTGGCCCCGCGCACCGGCCCATAGCACGCGATCAGGGATACGGCAGTGAGAAGTCCCACTACGCCCGCGAAAATCGCGGGATCATGGGCGCTCACACCGAACAGCAAGTGATTCAGCACGCGTGCCAGTGCGAGTGCCGCACCCACGCCCACTGCCAGTCCCACCACCACCGGCCGCATCGACTGGAGCACTACCATCCGGTGTACGTCCGCGCGCGTGGCCCCCAGCGCCATGCGCACTGCGATGTCCTTCATGCGCCGCCGCACCGCGAAGGAAACCACGCCGAAGATACCCAGGCTGGCCAGCAGCAGAGCGAAAACGGCGAAGCCCGAAATCAGATTCATCTGAAAGCGGCGTTGCGCGACGGAATCGTCTACCACCTGATCCATGGTGCGAACATTCGAAATCGCGACCTCCGGGTCGAGACGCCAGATGCTGGATCGCACGGCCGGTAAGATCGCGGGGACCTTCCAAGCCGTCCGCACCACCACGGTCATGGCCGTCCGGCTGCGGAACCAGTACGGCGTGTAGACCGTCATGGGAGCGTCCCTGGTGATGCCGGCCCGGACATCGCCTACGACCCCGACAATTTCGAACGGCGGGTCATCCGGGCCGCCGCGCCAGAATTTCTGGCCGATGGGATTCTCGCCGGGCCACACCTTTTCGGCGACCTTCTGCGAGATCACCGCTACGTTTCGCTTCTGATCGCTCTCGGCGATACTTCGCCCGCGCAGGAGCGGAATTCCCAAGGTGCGGAAATAATCGGGACTGATGAAGCGGTAGTTGGCCTCCGGCAGCTCGAAAAGTGGTCGTTTGTCGCCGGTCCGGTTGACCAAATCGATCCAGGTTTCGCCTTCCAGAGGCAACTGCGAGACGATCGCTGCCGATGCGACACCGGGGACGTTTTCGATCTCGCCCGTCAAACGGCGGTAAAACGATTCGCGCGACCGAGCGGCATCGTAGTTGGCCTCCGGCAGATTCAACGTGGCTGAGAACAGATGTTGGGTCTCGAATCCCTTGTTGACACTCAACAACCGCAAGAAGCTCGCCACCAGTAGCGCCGCGGCGATGGCGAGCACCGCTCCCAAGCCCACTTCGAAGCCGATCAGCGCGTCGCGAATCCGGGCGCCCGCGCGTCCTTCGGTGATGGTGTGCGATCCCGAGCGCAGCGCATCCTGGGGATCGGCTTTGGAGGCCTGCCAGGCGGGCAGGCTGCCGAACAGCGCGCCGGCTAATGTCGCCAGCGCGAACGCAAACGCGAGTACGCGCGCGTCAATAGCGACCTCATCCAGGCGCGGCAAGTCCACCGGCGCGTAGTGCAGCAAAACGTGCAGGCCCACGTAAGCCAGCGCGACGCCCAGCACGCCGCCCACAAGGCTGGTCAGAATCGATTCGGCCAGGGCTCGGCGCAGCATCTCTGCACGCGTCGCACCCAACGCTCGCCGGATGGCGTTGTCGCGCGATTGCGCCACCCCGCGCGCCAGCGACAAATTGGCCAGGTTCACGCAGATGATCAGGAAGACCGCTCCGATGGCGCCCAGCAGAGTGACCAGCCCGGTGCGAACGCTGCCGATGACTTCTCCAGTCAATGGCGCCATTTGGGCCCGGACGTGGGCGATGTCCGGCGCTTGACGATCGATCGCTGCCTGTACCACATCCAGCTCGGATTGTGCTTCGGCCAGCGTCACCTCGGGTTTCAAGCGTGCCACGGATTCATAGTTGAACTCGCCCACGATGCCGATGTTGGCCAAGTCTAGCGCAGGCGGCAAGAAGACGTCGGTATCTCGCGCCTCGTGCAATACGGGCGGGCGAAAGTCCGCGCTAAGCACGCCGACAACCGTTGTGGCCTTACCATCCAGGGAAATCGGATGGCTGAGAATCCCTGGTTCGCGATGGAATCGTCCGGCCCACAACCGATCCGTGAGGATCGCGACTGACGGGCCGCCGAAGCGGTCTTCGGAATCCAGGAACTCGCGCCCTAGTTGCAGCCGCACGCCGAGCATCTGGAAAAAGCCCGGCGAAACGCGCGCGATCGCGATCTTCGTTGGCTCACCGGCGCGGGTCAGCACAGTCGATTCTGGAATGATGAGCGACATCCCGCCGAAAGATGTGCACTGTTTTCGCCAGAGCTCGAAATGCCGCGCGTTGACCGGCAGGCGCGGGACGCGCTCGCTGATCTCGGGCACGACCTCGGTGATCGAGACCAGCCGTCCAGGATCGCGATACGCCAACGGGCGCAGCAGAACGCCGTTCACCAGCGAGAAAATGATCGTGGTTCCCGCAATGCCCAAGGCCAGCGTGCCGATGGCGATCAGGGCAAATCCGCGGCTGCGCGCGAGCACGCGGAATGCCGATTTCAGGTCCTGCGCGATGCCGCTCATGTAAACTCT
>JASIGB010000399.1:0-3720 GCA_030045355.1 Bryobacteraceae bacterium | reverse complement strand
CGGAATCGAGATCGCGGCGCGGACCTTGCGGAGAATCTGTTCGACAAGCGGCAGGTCGCGCAGCAGCCCCGAGCCGCCATTGCATTTGACCACTTTGTTCACCGGGCAGCCGAAGTTGATGTCGACGATATCGAATCCGAAATCCTGGCAGGCTTTCGCGGCGTCCGCCATCACTTGCGGATCGGAGCCGAACAGTTGCGCGGAGATGGGATGCTCCTCCGGCTCGAAAAACAGGTGGCGAAACGTGCGGCTGGATTTCCGGCGTGTGACCATGTCGGCCTTGAGCGAAGCCACCACGCCGTGGGAACTGGTGAATTCGGTCATGATGAGCCCGCATCCGCCTTGGTTGCGGATCAGCCGGCGGAACACAGTATCAGTGACGCCGGCCATGGGCGCGAGCACGGTGGCGGGCGCAATACGCGTCCCGCCGATCGAGAATTCGCTCGGAAAATCGGGCATCCTAAGCTATTTTAACGGTCCGGCTCTGGAAACGGAAAGGGCGTCGGTTGCGTTTAATTAGTGAGCGCGCCAGGAAGTGGGCCAGAAGGTTTGGAAGACGACGGGTGAAATTAGATTGGAAGCTGGTGTCGGCGTTTGCCATCGGAGCCCTGCTGGCGTGCGGGATCGTGTATTTCTCGGTGAAACCGGCGGCCATCGCGCCCGAGCCGTTGCGTCCCGTTCCTGCACCGGCGAAACCGGAGGCGCCCAAGCGCGAGATCGCGGCCCAGCCCAAGACTCCGCCCGCTCCCGTGCCGGCAAAGCACGCAGCAGAGCCCATACACGTTCCGATTCGCGAGAAGCCGTCGCCGATGCCTCCGCCGGTCCGGCACGAGCAGCAGGTGGTCGCGCGCTATCAGCCCCCGCCGGCGCCTGTGGCCGCCGCTCCCGCACCGGTTGCGCCGCTTCCGCCCGCGCCAAGGCCAGTCGAAAATGTTCCGGCGCAGAATGTGTCTCTTCCTGTCCAGCAGACGGCGCAGCCCAAGCCGCAAGCCCCCGTGGCCCCGAGCGTCACACTAACGGCCGGGTCACTGCTCTTCGTGCGCCTCGGCCAGACGCTTTCCTCGGAGTTGAATGCGTTAGGCGATAGTTTCTTCGCGACGCTTACCCAGCCGCTGGTCGTCGATGGCTGGGTGATCGCCGAGCGGGGTGCTCGCGTGGAAGGCCGCGTGGTGGACATGAATAAATCGCGCCTGGAAATATCGCTGGTCCGCGTCGCTCTCTCTGACCACCAACAGGTTTCGATTCACACCGAAGGCTACGCGCGAGATGGCGCGGCGGCGTTTGGAATTTTCGGACGCAAGCCAGCGGAGATCCCCGCCGATAGCCGGTTGACCTTTCGGGTGCTGGATCCGATCACCATTACTGAGCGGGTGAACTGATCAAGGCTGGGCAAACGCGGGTGGCGCCGCCGTAATCCAAAACTGATTGGGATAACCGAAGGCGTGGACCGGGCGCTCGTCCAGGGTTAGCTGGAAATTAAACACGACGGTTACCGACTTGCCCCCCGCACGCCTCATGAAACTTCGACGCGCGAATCGCCCCCTCGACGGCCGGAGTGAGAAGAGCGTGTCCCCGAGCCGTTGTCTTAGCAGCCCCGTCGGAGGCAATGGCAACCACCGCCGTCACTGTGCCAGCAATCCGAGCCTGCTTGGCCAGCGGCGGGTACTGCGGCATCTCCAATCGCTCCACGCACTGCATGTTCGCCTCCGTGTCCTGCGCGCACGCGATTCCAGCGCAAATTGTCAGTAGTAAGAATGATCGAATCATCGAAACCCGATGTCCTCCTTCACCAACTCCATCCAGTTGTACACGATCGGGCAATAGCCCGCGCGGTCGAGAAAACGGTCCATGCGGCTTGAAACCGATCCCGAGCCGCGCACCACGTGCGGGAAATTCGCGCAAATATGGGGACGCGCTTCGTAGACGCTGCACAAATTATCCTCTAAGAATACGCAGCCGTTCTCGCCGCGCTTCAGATTCATCGCTCCCGCGGCATCGCGCGACGTATATTGCTCCACGAATTCGCTCTCGCTCATGCCGATGAACTTCGCCAGCTTCTCGATGTCCTTTGCCGTGAGCGCGACCTCGCCCACGCGGCAGCAATTAGCGCACGCCGTGCAATCGATCTCGGCTTCGACCTGTTCGCCAAAATGCCGCAGCCTGCGGTCGGAATGGCGATGGTGCCGGAAATACGCCTTGAAACGCTGATTTTCGGCTCTCTGCTGCTGTTCCAGGCGGCGGATCTGGACGAGATCGGTAATCATTTCCTAAAATCATTTTATGGCTTCATCCACCGCGCCTTCGGGCGAAGAGTTTTATCGCATCCAGAAATTGCCGCCTTATGTCTTCGCCGTCATCAACGAGATGAAGGCCAAGGCACGCGCGGCACAACTGGACGTGGTAGACCTCGGCATGGGCAATCCGGACGGCCCGACGCCGGAGCCGGTGGTGAAAAAGCTGATCGATGCGGTGCGCAACCCGCGCAATCACCGCTATTCGATGTCGCGCGGCATCCCGCGTCTGCGTGCCGAAATCACCAAGCGCTATGCGGCCAAATACGGCGTGGAGCTGGATTCGGAAACCGAAGCGATCGTCACCATCGGCGCCAAGGACGCGCTCGCGCATCTGCTGTTTGCTGTTATCGGGCCGGGCGATGCCGTGGTTTCGCCGAACCCGGCATATCCGATTCATCAATACGGCGTGATCATGGCGGAAGGTCACGCTTGCATGCTCCCCATGCCGACGCCCGCCGAATTCTTGAACCGGCTGGAGCACCTATACAACACGTCCTCGCGCAAGCCGCGGATGATCTTGATTTCGTTCCCGCACAACCCCACCACGCTGTGCGTCGATCTGCAATTTTTCCGCGATATTGTCGCGCTGGCCGCGCGGCACGGCACCATGATCGTGCACGATTTTGCTTATGCCGACCTGGGCTTCGACGGCTATGAACCGCCCAGCATTTTGCAGGTGGAGGGGGCCAAGGAAATCGCGGTCGAGATTTACTCCATGTCGAAAAGCTTCAACATGGCGGGCTGGCGCGTGGGCTTTTGCATCGGGAACAAGAAGATGATCGGGGCGCTGGCGCGTATCAAGAGCTATCTCGATTACGGTGTGTTTCAGCCCATCCAGATTGCGTCCATCATCGCGCTGCGCGAGTGTGCCAAGGACACCGAGAAGATCCGCGCGGTCTATCAGAAGCGCCGCGATGTGTTGATCTCCGGTCTCGATCGAGCGGGCTGGGCGGTTACGCCAGCGCAAGGAACGATGTTCGTCTGGGCGCCTATCCCGGAGAAATACCGCGCGAAAGGCTCGCTCGAATTCTCCAAGCTGCTTCTAGAGAAAGCGCTGGTGGCGGTATCGCCGGGCATCGGGTTCGGGCCGCTGGGCGAAGGCCACGTACGTTTCGCGCTCATCGAAAACCAGCACCGCACGCGGCAGGCTACGAAGGCGATTCAGCAGTTTTTGAAGAAGTGACGCGCCCTGCCGTGACGTGCGCTGCCGCGATGCGCGCGTATTCGTTATACGTACCCTGATCGAACAGCACGAACAAGACATCTTTCACTGGACAGGAATCTTCGCGCAACCGGGCCGCAATCGTTTCCAGCGCAATGCGGGCCGCCTCTTCGAGCGGATAGCCGTACGCTCCCGTGCTGATGGCGGGAAAGCTGATGCTGCGGACGCCGTGCTTGGCGGCCAGATCGAGGCAGGTGCGATAAC
>JASIGB010000398.1:0-4633 GCA_030045355.1 Bryobacteraceae bacterium | reverse complement strand
TGTACACCACGCCGGTCATTTACCTGTTTTTCGACCGGCTGGCGGTTCGTTTTTCGCGACGCCATCGCGAGATGCGCGAGGGAGCTTCTCCCTCCAGGCCGGCGCCGGAGCCCAGTCCCGCGCACTGACGGATCCATATGAGCCTCTCGGAGCCATTCATCCGCCGGCCGATCGCCACCACGCTGCTCACCGCGGCCATAGCGCTCGCGGGCGCCACCGCCTTCCGGCTCTTGCCCGTATCGCCGCTGCCGCAAGTTGACTTTCCGACCATTTCGGTGCAAGCGTCGCTGCCCGGCGCCAGCCCGGAAACCATGGCGTCAGCCGTCGCTACGCCGCTCGAGCGGCAGTTAGGGCATATCGCCGCGGTGACCGAGATGACATCCACGAGCACACTCGGCGCCACCAGCATCACGCTGCAGTTCGATCTCAACCGCAACATCGACGCCGCGGCGCGCGACGTGGAGGCGGCCATCAACGCGGCCCGCGGATATTTGCCCACCAATCTGCCGGCCAATCCAAGCTACCGCAAATACAACCCCTCCGATTCGCCGATTTTGCTGCTGGCACTCACTTCCGACCGGCTGAGCAAGGGCCAAATGTATGACTCCGCCTCCAGCATCATGGGTCAGAAGCTGTCGCAAGTAAGTGGTGTCGGACAGGTGGTGGTGGGAGGAAGCGCCCTGCCGGGCGTGCGTATCGAGCTCAATCCGCCGCAGTTGAACAAATACGGGATCGGGTTTGAGGAGGTGCGTTCGGCGCTCGCCGCATCCAACGCCAACACGCCCAAGGGCGAGTTTCAGGACGGCAAGCAGCGTTATGAAGTCAGCGCCAACGACCAGATTTTCCATGCCGCCGATTACGCACCGCTGGTGATCGCCTATCGCAACGGCAACCCGGTGCGTCTCTCCGATGTCGGCCGCGCGGTGGATTCGGTGGAGGACCTGCGCAACGCCGGCTACGCCAACGGCAAGCCCTCCGTGCTGGTGATCGTGTTCCGGCAGCCGGGCGCCAACATCATCGATACCGTGGATCGTATCCGCGAGGTACTTCCGCAACTGGCCGCCGCCCTCCCGCGGCAGGTCAACATGCGCGTCGCCATGGATCAGACCATCACCATCCGCGCATCAGTGCACGACGTCGAAATTACGCTGCTGATTTCGATTTGCCTGGTGATCCTGGTGGTGTTCGCGTTTCTGCGAAATCCCCGCACCACGCTGATTCCCAGCGTCGCCGTGCCGGTTTCGCTTATCGGAACATTCGGCGTCATGTACCTGGCCGGCTTCAGCATCGACAATCTGTCGCTGATGGCGCTGACCATTTCCACCGGCTTTGTGGTGGACGACGCCATCGTGGTCATCGAAAATATCACGCGCTACATCGAACACGGCATGCATCCGTTCCAGGCCGCGCTCAAGGGCGCACAGGAAATCGGATACACGGTCCTCACCATCAGCTTCTCCCTCATTGCCGTGTTTATTCCCCTCCTGATGATGGGCGGCGTCGTGGGCCGGCTGTTCCGCGAGTTTTCCATCACGTTGTCGGTGGCCATCCTGGTGTCCATGGTGGTCTCGCTCACCACCACGCCCATGATGTGCGCGCATCTTTTGCGGGAGAATCAGCAGCACGGCCGCATGTATCGGAAGGGGGAAGATTTCTTCGCCGCGGTGGTGAATCTTTACGGCCGGACGCTCTCCGTCGTGTTACGGCACCGGGCCATCACATTGATGAGCCTGCTGGCCACCGTAGCCCTGACCATCTTCCTGTACATCCAGGTACCCAAGGGATTCTTTCCGCAGCAGGACACCGGCCGGCTGAACGGGCAAATTCAGGCCGATCAGGACACCTCGTTCCAAACCATGGACAAGATCCTGCGGCAAATGGTCGACATCATCAAGGCAGACCCGGCCGTCGACACGGTAAACGCTTTTTCGGGCGGAGGTGGAGGCACCACCACAAACACCGCGCGGATGTTCATTTCTCTGAAGCCGCTCAGTGAACGCAAAATCGACGCCGACGAGATTATCGAGCGCTTGCGGCCGCAGCTCGCGCGGGTGCCCGGGGCGACGCTGTATCTACAAGCGTCGCAGGATTTGCGTGTGGGCGGCCGGCAAAGCAACGCGCAGTATCAATACACGATGCGCGGCGACAACCTGGCCGATCTGACCACCTACGCGCCCAAGATGCTGGACGAGCTGAAGACATTGCGCATAATCACGGACACCAACAGCGATCAGCAGGATCGCGGTTTGCAGGCCATGGTGGATTATGACCGCAAGACCGCCGCGCGCTTCAATATCTCGCCGCAACTGATCGACGCCGTGCTGTACGATGCGTTCGGCCAGGAACAAGTATCCACCATGTATACGTCTTTGAACCAATATCACGTGGTGATGGAAGCGGCGCCCGAGTACTGGCAGAACCCCAATACGCTCCACCAGGTGTATGTTACGGCCCCCAACGGGTCGGAAGTTCCGCTCAGCGCGATCGCGAAAACCGAAACCGCCACCGCCCCGCTTTCGGTGAACCATCAGGGACTCTTCCCGGCGATTACGTTGTCCTTCAACCTGCGCCCTGGGGTCGCGCTAGGCACGGCGGTGAATGCCATCAACGCCGCAGCCGCCAAGATCCGGCTTCCCTCGACCATTCAGACCGGGTTCGCTGGCACGGCGCAGGCGTATCAGCAGTCGCTAGGGAGCGAGCCCCTTTTGATCGCTACGGCTCTCGCGGCGGTCTACATCGTCCTGGGCATGCTGTATGAAAGCTACATCCATCCGGTGACAATTCTTTCGACGCTGCCCTCGGCGGGAGTAGGCGCGTTGCTCGCTCTCGAACTCACCCATACCGAGTTGAGCGTGATCGCGATTATCGCAATCATTTTATTGATTGGCATCGTGAAAAAGAATGCCATCCTGATGATCGACTTCGCGATCGCGGCCGAGCGCAACGAGGGCAAGAGCTCGCACGACGCGATCTTCGAAGCCTGCCTGCTGCGCTTCCGGCCCATCCTGATGACCACCATGGCGGCCTTGCTGGGCGCGTTGCCGCTGGCGCTGGGCACCGGAACCGGCAGCGAGTTGAGACGCCCGCTCGGCATCACCATTATCGGCGGCCTGATTTTCAGCCAGATGCTGACGCTGTACACCACGCCGGTGGTGTACCTGTACTTCGACCGGCTGCAACAATGGCGCGAACGGCAGCGCGCCGGGCGCCGGACGCCGATTCCCGAAGAGCCCATGGGCTCGGAAGTATGAGGTAGACGCCACAATGCACGGCGCGATCATGAGAAAATTGTTCTTGAAGGAATTGGAGTGACCCTGCCGGCGGGCTGTTCGCGTAGTTTCAGGCCCCGCCGCCGGCTTTCTTAAAAGATGCGCATCAAGAATCAAAATAATAGATCGACATTAGCGGGCGCTGTGACGGCCGCGCTCCTGGCTTCCACCGCTTGCATGGTGGGTCCCAATTACCGGCGTCCTCCCGCCCCGGTGCCCGAGGCGTTCAAGGAAAAGCCGCCCGACGGCTGGAAAGAAGCCCAGCCGAACGATGCCGCGCTCAAAGGCAAGTGGTGGGAGGTCTATAACGACCCCACGCTGAACACGCTCGAAGAGCAGGTGAGTATTTCGAACCAGAACGTCTTGCAGGCCGAGGCGCAGTACCGCTCCGCGCGCGCCTCCGTGCAGGTGGCGCGATCGGCCTTGTACCCGACCGTCACCGGAGCGCCTGAAGTCGGCGTGCAACAGGGCGGAGCTATTCCGGGCGTGGGGGGAAAGGCAATCTTCCAGACGTATGAGATCCCCGCCGACGTGTCCTATCAAGTGGATTTGTGGGGCAGCATTCACCGCAACCTGCGTGCCAATGCCGAAACCGCGCAGGCCACTGAAGCGCAGCTCGAGAACATAAAGCTGACCTACCAGTCGGACTTGGCCCAGGATTATTTTCAACTGCACGGCACCGACAGCGACATCGCGCTGCTGCAATCCACCGTCGATTCCTACGCCGGATTTCTGAAGCTGACGGAGGCGCGCCATCAATCGGGCGTGGCGTCCGGCGCCGACGTCGCGCAAGCCGAAACACAGTTGGATACCGCCAAGGAACAATTAATCGACTTCGGCGTGGCGCGTGCGCAGTACGAGCACGCCATCGCGATTCTGATCGGCAAGCCGCCCGCGGAATTCTCGCTCCCTCAGATTGTGCTCAAGGGCGAGCCGCCGCCGGTGCCGATAGCGTTCCCGTCCGCGCTGCTTGAGCGCCGTCCGGACATCGCCTCGGCCGAGCGCCAGATGGCCGCGCTCAACGAACAGGTCGGGATCGCCGACGCAGCCTATTACCCCTCGCTCAATCTCAGCGGAGCAGCCGGCATCGCCAGCGCCGCGTTCACGAGCCTGTTTACGTGGGCCGGACGGTATTGGACCGGCACGGCGGCTCTCTCAGAAACGGTGTTCGACGCCGGCAAGCGGCGCGCGCAGGTGAATATCGCGAAAGCCAATTTCGACGCCGGCATGGCCAGTTACCGGCAGACCGTGCTCGCCGCGTTCCAGCAAGTAGAAGACGAGCTGGCGGCGTTGCGAGTCCTCCAGCAGGAAACCGGAGCCACCATTGAAACCGTCGCGGCCGCGCAAAAGGCCCTCGATATCAC
>JASIGB010000397.1:0-3592 GCA_030045355.1 Bryobacteraceae bacterium | reverse complement strand
GCCGCTGGGCATGCCGGACACGGGCATTACTCTTTCCGCCTCCAAGCAGCAGCGCATGGCTACGGGTCACAACGCGCTGCTCGAGCCGGTCTCCAATTGGGACCTTCCCGCTCTTGCCGGTGCAGGCGCGCTCCGCTCCTCCGCCCATGACATGCTCACATTCCTGGAAGCGTTCGTGGGCTACCAGGAATCGCCACTCGCGCCCGCTATGAAAGCCATGTTTGAAGTTCGCCGCCCTGCGGGCGTGGCAAAGATCGGCTTAGCGTGGCATTTTCTCGGAGAGGGCGCCTGGCATAACGGAGGCACCGGAGGTTTCCGGTCGTTCGTCCTATGCGATCTGAAAGCGCGTACCGGGGCCGTGGTCCTGTCCAATGCTTTTACTCCGGGCGGCGTCGATGACATCGGTGGCCATCTCCTGAACCCAAAGGTGGCGCTCGCCAATCCCCAGCCCCCACAGCAGCGCACCGAGGTTCATATTGACCCGAAACTCCTCGACAACTACACGGGGCGCTATCAATTGGCGCCGAACCGCATTCTCTCAATCATCCGCGACGGCGACCGCCTCTGCGCACAGGTCACCGAGCCGCCCATCGTCGGGCCCAGGTTTGAAATGTCCGCTGAAAGCGAGAAGATCTTCTTCGTTAAAGTGACTGGCTCACAGATCACCTTTGAAACCGGCCCCGACGGCCGGACCACGCGCCTAACTATGCACCGCGCTGGCCGCGAGCCCAGTCCCGCCGCCCGATTGTCCTGATCCCCCGCGATTGAGGCGCTACTTCGCCGGCTCGATGCGGATCAGCGCGCCGGTATTTTCCGCCGTCAGCAGGTAGAGCATCCCGTCCGGGCCCTGACGTACGTCGCGAATACGCTGCTGCAAATCGCGCAGCATGCCCTCGCGATGCAACTCCTCCCATTCGCTATTGAAATCGACGCGCTCCAGATGGCCCGAGCGCGGCACCTCGCCCTGGCGCATGCCGCCGATGAACAGATTGTTCTTCCAGTTCGGAAAACGGTCGCCCGTATAGAAGGCGAGGCCGGAAGTAGCAATGGAAGGCACCCAATAGATGACCGGCGGCTCCATCTCTTCGCGATAAGGATTTGTCGATACGCGCGGACCGCCGTAAAAGCGGCCGTAGCTCACCACCGGCCAGCCGTAGTTCTTGCCGGGAGCGAGGATGTTCACTTCGTCGCCGCCATTGGGCCCGTTTTCGCATTCCCAAATCGCGCCCGTTTCGGGATTGATGGCGAGACCGAGCGGCACCCGATGGCCCAGGGTGTAGATTTCCGGCCGATACCCAGCGCGGCCAACGAACGGATTGTCCGGCGGCGCCGTGCCATCGTCGCGCAGGCGGAGGACCTTGCCAGCAAGGTCGTTGGGGTCCTGCGCGCTTTCGGCCGCGGGCGGATCGCCGGAGGCCACGGACATATAGAGCATGCCGTCGCGGCCAAATATGATCCGTGACGGCGCGTTGGCCTGTACCGCGGTAAAGATGTCTTGAAAATTGGCGATGGCCGACCCGGTCCAGCGCCCGCGCGCGAGCATGAGGGTGCCGGGGGCGTTCGGTCTCGCGTCCGGTGCCGCGGGCGGCTTGATATAGGTGAAATAGATGAGCGAGTTTTCGGCGAACTTCGGGTGCAGCGCGATATCCATCAATCCGCCGATGCCCTTGGCGTAAATGGGCGGCAACCCGGTGATGGGCTCCGGTTGCAGTACGCCGTTGCGCACGAGGCGAAGACGGCCCGGGCGCTCGGTGACGAGGATGCCGCCGTCTGGAAGGAAGGCCATGCTCCAGGGCTGCACCAGTCCTTTGGTGATCACCAACTGGAGCTTCCGTTCGATGGCCGTTTCGTAGGGGATGGGGCCATCCGGAAGCGCAGGCGAGGGCCAGATGATCGCTTTGGGCGTCGGTTTCGTAGGCGCCGCGCCCGCGTTAGCCGGTTGTTGCGCTTGCGCGAGCGAAGCAACCAGTACGGCTGCCACGGTCACGTTCCAGAGAAGCCACGCGCAGGATTTCATGACTCTCGATTGTACAGCAGCGCGCGGCACATTAATTCCGCCACCGCTATGACAAGATCGGCATCCCACGCTTAGCAGCAACCACACAGACGACACGTTGACATGTGCAGGTCAGAAAGGAAAAACGATCATGAAAATCGTGGTAGTTGGCGGTACTGGACTAATTGGATCGAGGCTTGTCAAAAGACTTCGCGGCGCTAAGCACGAAGCAATTGCAGCCGCGCCCAGTTCCGGGATCAACAGCGTTACAGGCGAAGGCCTCGCGGGCGCTTTGAACGGCGCCTCCGTGGTCATTGACGTAACGAACTCCCCCTCCTGGGAGGACGCGGCGGTGCTGAAGTTCTTCGAGACTTCCACTCGCAATCTCCTCGCGTATGGAAAGACTGCGGGAGTGGGACATCACGTGGCGCTGTCAGTGGTCGGAACAGAACGGCTGACCGAGAGCGGGTTCTTTCGCGCAAAACTGGCCCAGGAGAACTTGATCAAGAGCTCCGCGGTGCCCTACACCATTGTCCGCGCTACTCAGTTTTTTGATTTCATTAAGAGCATCGTCGACTTCTCTACCGAGGGCAACACCGTACGCCTGCCCCCGGTGCTCCTCCAGCCCATGGCGGCCGACGATGTCGCCGATGCGGTTGCCAGGATCGCGACGGGCTTACCCTTGAACAGCACCGTGGAAATAGGCGGGCCCGAGCGCTTCCGCCTGGATGAACTCGCACGGCTCCAGTTAACCGCACTCAAGGACCCGCGCAAAGTGGTGACCGACCCGCAAGCGCGGTATTACGGCTTCACAGTCACGGAGAAGTCACTGCTCCCAGGCGATAACGCCCAACTCGGCGAGACGCGTTTCAGAGAATGGCTCAGTCGCGTCGACCAAGCCCCGAAGCCGGCCCTGCAGCCAGCGTAAGTAAAGGCCGCGAATTTCGCGAGCGCTAATGCCGGATCTGCGAGCTGATGTCCTTGGTCTCGTAAACCTCGCAGTTGCCGCGCTCCCGGATTAGGCCCGCGTTGGGACTCGGGTTCAGCCGCACTACTCGCGTCGGAAACACGTACGGCTCTACCAGCACCTCGGGATCCTCCACCGTGATGTCGTAGAAAAGTGCGTCGCCCTCGCGCCGCAGTCTCTCGATGGTATGCATCTGGTCGGAGTGGAACAAACCGCCGCGCCCTAGCCAAGTTGCATCGGTGAACGCCACCGAATCGAGGACCAGCGTGTCGCCTTCCCAGTGCCCCACCGTGTCGCCCATGTACGTGATGTCGTACTCCGCCTCTTTGCCATGCGAGCGGCCGTCGGTGGGGATGATGCGATATTCGCCGTAACCGCCTCCCGCATCACCGCCGTAATAGATGAACGTAATGTCTTTGTCGGTCTGGTAAATGCGGCGCGGCGGTCCTTCGCGCGGGATTCCCAGCGGCTGGCAGGTCATCACCGGATCATACTTGTTCGTCCACATGTCGAGCTGTTGGACCTTGTCCCAGAATTCCGGCTTGTAGATGGGGCGTCCCAGGTTGCCGAACCGCGACGGCGAATAAAGCTCAAAATCTTCGGTTTGATTCGTGGTCCGATTACTGTCC
>JASIGB010000396.1:0-5127 GCA_030045355.1 Bryobacteraceae bacterium | reverse complement strand
AAAGAAAATCGCGGGAAATAAGGAGACTTCAATTAGTAAGTCAAACCTTCCCTAAACAGGCAAAATTATCGTAACGCGCACGAAGGAGTAATCGATCTGATGCGAGGCGAGGACGAAAGCGTGCTCGCGGACGTCGAGCTCCATGCCAGGATGCAGGGGAAGCACGACGAGTTCGCCGGTGGCGTCGCGCGAGAAGGCGATGCGGCCGGGGCCGGTGGCCACGCTGATGATAAACGGCATGCCGGCGAAGGCGCGGCGCAGGCCGCCGGGCAGTTGCAGCACGCTCAAAGGGACGCTGTCGTCCTTCCACAGCAGGATGTGGTGCTCGAAGAAGACCGAGTCATTGGCGCCCAAATGGATTTCGGCGACGGGAACGATTTCGCCTTCCACCTGGCAGGTGGAGGAGCTGAACTGGAACTCGGTCATATCGCGCAGGCGCGGGGCCTCGCGCCAGCCGGATTCGCTGACCAGGTCGCGGATGTCGAGAGGGGCGCCGCAGGCACGGCAGGTGACGGCGCCGGGCGGGTTCTGGCTCTGGCACCACTGGCACTGGATGCGCTCCAGCAGTGGGACGGTGGGAATCGGGTCGGGCATGTGCTCAGTTACGACTATGGCGGGAAAGAGGGCGGCCGCGCAAGTGTCGCCGGTTTCGCGATCTAACGCACAGTTACGTCGAATTCGAAATAACCCTCTTGCGCCTGGAAGGCACCCGAGCGTCCATTTACCGAGAAGTAAGTGCGGCCGTCGGCCGTCTTGGTCACCAGCGCGCCCGCCGGTTCATGCGGTACAAGATAGCCTTCACCCGCGGCCTCGCCATCGCCCGGCGCGCCTTGACAACTCTCCGGGCTTCTCGCAGAGCCATGGCCCTGAAGGTCTAGACAGACCGTGCCTGTCACTGCGTGCAGGGCCACCGAAGATCCCGGCGGAGTGGGGATGCTCGCGCCCCATTCCAATTGCGCCGGCAGAACGATGTGGTATTCGCCTGGGCCCTTGGCTCCCACAATCACTTTTTCCGGCGTGCACTGGCTGCGGTTCGGAAGGCAGGCCCACTTAGCGTAGGAGATATGGGAATCGGCGCTATATATCTGCGACGAATTATCCGCACGCTCCACGTTGACAATGACCGCGAACGAACCGGAGTTGTTGTTCCATTGGTAGCTGTCCATGATGCCGAGATACAGCCTGGTGGCGCCCTTGGGAACCAGGTATCTTCGGCTAAGACCGTCTTGGGTGGCCCCGGTTCCGATGAAGAAGATTTGCCTCAGCTCCGGGGCGAGTGAAGTGAAGTTCAAACCAAGCCGCTTGAAGTCTAGGAGCTTCGGAGCTTTGGAGCCGTCCGTCCGGCCGTCTTCCAGGAATACACCGATCAGCGAGTCGTAGGGCGCGATGACATCCGAAATGCCGTTCCTATAGCCGTCGTCATGGCTGACGAACTGCGGTTCCCAGCGCCATTGCTTGCCGTGAAAATCCGACCGTGGATACACGGCGCCATTGGGCGAATCGCAACCAGGGGGACACGCCAACGGCAGTTCCGCCAATCTCGTGCGCCCGAACGCATCCGCGCCTACTACAGGGATACTCCCGGACATGTGACTTACCCCTCCCGTCGCCGAGAAGCTAACCGAAACCGCGCCGACGAGCGAGAGACCCACCAGCGCGGGGGATTGCCGGGGAGCGCCGTCGCCATCGCGCACTCGCGCCCCGTCGGGCATGCCCGCCAGATAAGGATTGGATTGCGCCGAAACTCGAAGCGTGATCTGCGAAGCGCTCTGCGGCTGGGCGCGGAGTATACAGGCCGCGAGCGTTAGAAACGTGGCGCGCTTCATTTCACCTCCGGCACGCATGGACACAGTGGACCCGGTTTGTTCCGTTAGACTCCGGCGCTGAGGAAAAGGTTCCCCCCGGTGGTGCGCGATTTCGGACATATGCGAATGCGGATCACGTCAAATACGGTAAGGGCGTTTGGGAATTCGCGTTCTGGAGATATTGCTCCAAGTCGCGCAGGCCCGCGGGCGAGCCGATTTCGTAGAAGCGCTGGTGGACTTCGAAGCCGGCCAGGCAGCCGGTCAGGCTGAGTTGATGGAAGAGCGTCGCGAGATCCGAGGGCGGTTCATCGTCGAAGATGTCGCGGTGGAAGCAGGACAGGCCGTAATCGATGTATTTCATGCCGGGCACGCCGGATTTGTCGTACAGAACCACGTGGCCGGGCTGATAGATGACGTTGCTCCGGTCCCAGCGGCCGTCGTTGCGCAGCACGGTCATTAAGGCAGGCTCGCAGCCGTTTTTGAACGCTTGCCAGATAGGTGCGAAATCGACAGGCAGGAACGAATCGCCGTAGAGGACGAAGAAGCTTTCATCGAGCGCGCCTTGTTCGTGCGCCAGACGCAGCGCTCCCGCGGTTCCGCGCAGTTGCTCGCCTTCGTCGACATAACGAATCGAGCGAACAGGCGAGGGTTGCTCGGACCAGTACTGCCGGATCCGGTCGCCGTGGTGGCCAATGGAGTAAACCACTTCGTCGATGCCCTGCGCGGCGAGCCAATGCAGTTGGTGCCAGGCGAAGGGACGGCCGGCGACGGGCAGCAGCGTCTTGGGACAGGTTTCGGTGAGCGGGCGCATCCGTGTTCCGAGACCGCCGGCGAGAATGATGCATTGCATTGGAACGATCTCAATCGCGCGACAGCAGCTTCGATCCTTCGTGATCGAACTTGAAGCGAAATTCCTGCAAGCCTTCCTGGCACATAGCGCGGCGCAGGCGGTCGCGATCGTCGGCGTAGAACAACAGAAAGCCGCCGCCCCCGGCGCCCACCAGTTTCCCGCCGACCGCCCCGTTCTTCCGGCCGATTTCATACCAGTGGTTGATGCATTCGTTGGTGGTTCCGGGCGAGCGCTCTTTTTTGTGCATCCAATGCTCGTGCATCAGCTCGCCGAAGCGGCGTGGATTGCCCTGCTCGAGCGCGAGCTTGATGCACTGGCCGAGCTGCTTGGTGAAGTGCAGGTTTTCGAGCATGGCGTTGTCGCCCCCTTCGGAGCGAACTTTCTGATCGTCCAGCACCGCGGAGGCGTTGCGCGAGTAGCCGGTGAAGAACATCATCAGACGGTCTTCCAGGTTGTAGAGCGTTTCGTTGCTGATCTGGAGCGGAGCGACGTTGACGCGGCCGTCTTCAGCGAACTCGAAGCAGGCGAGGCCGCCGAACGCGGCGATGTACTGATCCTGTTTACCGACCGGCTCGTGCAAAATCTCGATTTCGATCTTGCAGGCCTCCTCGGCCACGATGGCGGGATCGACATATTTGCGCTGGAAGGCGTGGACCGCGCGCAGCAGGCCGACGGTGAAGGCGCCGGACGATCCCAAGCCGGTGCCGGCCGGGACATCGGCCATGCTGACGACCTCGATCGGTGGTGGGACTCCGTGCATGCGCAGCGCTTCGCGGATCAATGGATGGCGAATATCGTCGATCGCGACGGTGCGTTCGAGAGCCGAGTATTTCAGGAAATAGCCGCCGCTGAAGGTTTCGTTGATGCCGACGTAGATGTGTTTATTGATGGCGGCTGAAATGACGAAGCCGCCGAAGCGTCGATAATAGGAGGGCAGATCGGTGCCGCCGCCGCCGATGGAGATGCGCAAGGGTGTACGCGTGATGATCACTGTCAGATTAAAGATCGGCACAAGCGCGGCTAATCTATAGAAGATGCGATTCGCGCGTTCCAGCGGCATTTTGCTGCATCCCACGTCGCTCGCTTCGCCGCATGGGATCGGGGATCTGGGCTCTGAAGCCCGCCGTTTCGTCGATTTTCTCGCGCAGGCCGGGCAATCGCTGTGGCAGGTGCTACCGCTGGGGCCGACCGGCTACGGCGAATCTCCTTATCAGTGCTTCTCGGCATGGGCAGGCAATCCGTTGCTGATCAGCCTGGAGTGGTTGGTGGAGCGGGGTTGGTTGGAGCCGGACGCGCTTCGGGACGCGCCGCAATTTTCCCAAGACCTCGTGGAGTTTGAGCGAGTGGTTCCGTGGAAAATGAGGGCGCTCGGCCGCGCTGAGGAGGGTGGGGCGCGGATCGAAGAGTTTTGCGAAGCAAACCGGTTTTGGCTGGATGACTACGCGTTATTTGCGGCGTTGAAGGCGGCGCATCAGGGCGTAGCATGGACGGAGTGGGAGCGGGGCGCGCGCGATCGCGATCCGCAGGCACTGGCCAAATGGCGCGAGAAGCTGGCCGCGCCCATCGCCGCGCAGAAATTCTTCCAGTTCGTGTTTTATGAGCAGTGGCGCGAGCTGCGCGAATACGCGCGAGCGCGCGGCATCCGCATCCTGGGCGATTTGCCGATCTACGTCGCGCACGATAGCGCCGACGTGTGGGCGGACCGGCGGTTTTTTCAACTCGACGCGCAGGGCAGGCCGGTAGTGGTGTCGGGCGTGCCACCGGATTACTTCAGCAAGACGGGGCAGCTTTGGGGCAATCCGATTTATGACTGGGACGCGCTCGCGCGGGATGGTTACCGCTGGTGGCTGGACCGGTTTCGCGCGGCGTTTCAGATGGTGGACATGATCCGGCTGGATCATTTTCGCGGGTTCGAGGCGTATTGGGAAGTTCCGGCGGGGGAGACGACGGCGGTGAACGGGCGCTGGGTGAAGGGGCCGGGAAGCGCGCTGTTCCGGGCGGCGAAGGAAGCGCTGGGGGAGCTGCCGTTTGTCGCGGAAAACCTGGGGGTGATCACGCCGGAAGTGGAGGCGATTCGCAAAGAGTGCGGATTTCCGGGGATGGCGGTGCTGCAATTCGCCTTCGGAACCGATCCGCAGGCGCCGACGTTCCGGCCGCACAATTATCCGCGCGAAGTGGTGGCGTACACGGGGACGCACGATAACGATACGACAGTGGGGTGGTGGTCGAGCCGAGCGGCGACGGATAGCACGCGGTCGGAGGAGGACATCCGGCGTGAGCGCGATTTCTCGAAGCGGTATCTGAATACCGATGGCCGCGAGATTCAGTGGGCATTTATTCGGGCGCTGGAAGCATCGGTGGCCGACACGGTTTTGATTCCGCTGCAGGACGTCCTGGGGCTGGGAACTGAAGCGCGGATGAATCAGCCGGCGACAGCGAGCGGGAATTGGTGCTGGCGGTATCGCGAGGGGG
>JASIGB010000395.1:0-14079 GCA_030045355.1 Bryobacteraceae bacterium | reverse complement strand
GTGAAGTTGGTGCGGGTTTCGGTCGAATCGCCCGAGCAGTTGGTGGGCGTTGAACGCACGCCACAGATGCGAACGTTGACATTCGCGCCCTTGTCGATCAGAGACTTGATGAAATCAAGGTGATCCATGTCCGGCTTGCGCACCGGATAATCGCCGCCTTCGATGTTGCGGTTGTCGGTGGCGATATACAGCGGATTCCAGCCGCCTTTATTCGGAGTGTTGGGATTCGCGCCATGATCGAGCAGAAACGCGCCAAGCTGATAATGCCGGTTCTGCGTGGCCACCAGCAGCGGAGTCCAGCCGTAGAACGTGCGCTCGTTGACGTCGGCGCCGGCCGCCACCAGGATCTTCGCGCACTCGATGCAATTTTCGCGCGCGGAGTACGCGAGCGCAGTCAGCCCGCCGCCATCTTTGGGAGCCGGACGCCGGAAAAATGCCGCCACTTCATCCTCGCCATTGGGCTGCTTTGGCGGCGGTGTGCCATCGTTGCCGGGCCCACGTTTCCCGAACACTCCGAAAGAACTATGCAGGCGTTGCTTTACGGTATTCGCCAGATTATTGCGCGAGTTGCGCGTATCGACGCCGGTTTGCGCGGCGACGTCCGCGCCATGCTCCACCAGCAGCTTTACTGCTTCCGGATGCGATTGCTCGGTGGCCCACATTAGAGCCGTAGTCCCGCGCAGCTTGTCCTTCGCGTTCACGTCGGCGTGATGATTGAGCAGCACGCGGATCGCGTCCAGATTGCCGCTGCGTGCGGCCAGCATCAGCGGCGTTTCGCCCTCCGGACCCAGTTGATCGACGTCCGCTCCCGCTTGGAGCAGCTTCTCGAGCATCGGCGCGCTGCCGTGCAGCGCCGCCAAGTACATCGGCGTGGCGCCCTCGCGATTGGCCAGCTTGACGCTCGCGCCTGCGGCGATCAGCGCGTCCGCCATCTCCAGGTCGTCGCGATAGACGGCCCATTGAAGCGCGGTCGCGCCGTCGGCCTGCGGGGCGTTGACGTCGGCCTTCGAGCGTAATAGCGACTGGAGCGCCGCGCTATCGCCAGTCATCGCCGCATCGGCCACCGGGCTCGTGCTTGCGAACGCGCACACACACCCACCCAGCAGTACCGCGCAAACCGCGATAGTCGGCGCCCTCATATGGCTGTTTAAACTAAACCAGGCAACCGGCCCGTGCTGTCGCCGATCTGGTCTTCGTGTACGCCGTACAGATCCAGGATGCTCGCCAGCATGTTGCCGGTGGGCACGGTCCGCGATGCGAAGTGCAAATGGCGATTGCCTTGAAGCTTGCCACCGGCTCCGCCGATCAACACGTGCGGTACGTCGTAGTGCAGGTGCTGGTTCGAATCGCCCATGTTGCTCCCGAAGAGGATGAGCGAATGATCCAGCAGCGTGCCGTCGCCGTCCGGCGTGCTCTTCAGCTTGTCGACGAAGTACGCCAGGCACTTGTAGTGATACTGGTTCAGCTTCGCGTAGCGCGCGATGGTGTCGGGATTTTCCGCGTGATGGGAGATCCCGTGGAAACCGTCGTGCACGCCGCTTTCCGGATACGAGCGCGAGGTCAGATCGCGCGCGTACAGCATCGTGGAAACGCGCGTGATGTCGGCCTGAAACGCCAGCCGTTCCAAATCGAAATGCAGCTTCACGTGTTCGTCGAATGATTCGGGGATGCCCGGCGGAATCACGATCCCCTCGGTGGACACGTTGCCGGCGGATTTTTTAGCGATGGCCAGCCGCCGCTCCAGTTCCCGGATATCGCTTTCGTATTCATCCAGCTTCTGCTTGTCGGTCGCGTCCAACCCCACCTTGAAGCTGGCCAGCTTGGCCGACACCGAGTCCAGAATGCTGCGATCCTGGTCGCGCCGCGCCGCGCGCTCGGCCGGACTGCCGCCCGCCCCGAACAGGCGCTCGAACGCCACTTGCGGATCCAGTTCCATCGGCAGCGGGGACGTTGGCGTGGACCAGGAAATCGTGTTCGAGTACGTGCAGCTATAGCCTTCGCCGCAGTTGGACGAATTCGCGCCCGGATCTTCCAGCGCCAGTTGCAGCGAGGGCAGCAGCGAATCCTGCCCGATGTGCTGCGCGATGATCTGATCGATGGTCGTACCGTCGCGGATGTCGGCGCCGGTGGTCTTCTTGGGTTTGTCGGCGCACAGAAACGCGGCCGCTACCCAGTGGTCCGCCCCGGTTTGTCCGGGAGGCGGCTCAGCCGATTTCGACCACATGCCGCTCAGAATCGTGACGCGGTCACGGTACGGCTCCAGCGGCTCGAAAATCATCGAGTACTTGAAATCCTTGTCGCCGGGCGCGCGCTTGGGTTCGCCCGGACCGCCGGCTTCCGGCACCCACCATCCGGGCGCCGCGCCGTGCGGGATGAAAATTCCGGTAAATCGGGTCTTCGGATTCGCGGCGGTCTTGCTGGTCAAGGTCTGCGCCGGAACCATCGAATCGAGCAGCGGTAAGGCCAATGCGACCCCGGCCCCGCGAAGCAAGGTGCGCCGGGAAATATGCTTCTTAGTAATGAAATTCATTGCATCCCTTCTAATATTCCCACTACCCAACGGCCGCGCCCGTTTCCGAGTCCGGCCGCAAAACGCTAACGAGACGCCTGCAACGGCAGATGTTGGCCGTTGGAGGTGATGTCTTCCTTCTGATTCACTTGAAATGGCTCGCTTTTTACAATCCCTAAAATAATCGACGAAAACCGGTAATTCTTGGCCGCCGCTTCCCGCACGATGGAGCGGATCAGCGGCATGTCGTAATACTCTGTCCCGCGGCCCATCGCGTAGATGAACAGCTTCTCGGTGAGCATGCGCACGAACTGCGGCGAATACTTCATCAGCGCCGCGCGCAGCCCCTCGACTCCGTCGAGCTTCGACCCGTCTACCAGCACGCCGCTGGGATTAATCGGGCTGCCGTTGTCTTCCGTGCGCCAATGACCCACCGCGTCGAAATTCTCCATCGAGAATCCGATCGGGTCCATGATCTTGTGGCACGTCGCGCAAGGCTCATGGCTGCGATGCAGTTCCATCTGTTGCCGCATGGTGGGCTTCGCCCCGCCGTGCACCGCCGTGCCCTGGTCCTTCAACTGCGGCACGTTGGGCGGCGGATCCGGCGGGCTGACGCCCAGAAACATGATCATGATGTCCTTGCCGCGCACCGTCGGCGTAGTGCGCTGCGGATACGAGGAAACCGTCTCGATGCTGGCCTGGCCCAGCAACCCGCGCCGCATGTCGAAAGCCTCAGGCCATTCCACGCGCCGGAAATCGCTGCCGTAGACGCCCGGTAACCCATAGTGCTTGGCCAGCCGCTCGTTCAAAAACGTGTAGTTGGCATTGAGCAGATCCAGCACGCTACGATCCTCATGCACGATGCTGCCCACGAACAGCTCCGTTTCCTTCCGCATCGCCAGCCGCAGGTTCTCGTCGAAGTCCGGGAAAATCGAAACCGTCGGCGACCACGTAGCCAGCGCGCGCAGATTCAGCCACTGCCCGGCGAAGTTGACCACCATCCGGTCCGACCGCGGATCGGCGAGCATGCGCCGCACCTGTTCATCCAGCACCGCCGGTTCGTGCAGTTTGTTCTTGGAAGCCACGTCGATCAGTTCGTCGTCGGGGATGCTGCTCCACAGGAAGAACGATAGCCGCGACGCCAGCTCCAGATCGGTGATGTGGTAGGCCTGCCCTGGCCCCAGGTTCGCCGGCTCCACTTCCTTGCGGAACACGAACTCCGGATCGGCCAGGATGCGTTGCAGCGCGCGTTCGATGCCGGTATTGAAGTTGCCGCCGTTGCGTCCCTGCTGATAGAAACTCATCAGCGTTTCGGTGTCGTCCGGAGTCACCGGCCGGCGGAAAGCGTGCCGCGCCAGTGTGTCCACGATCTTCTTGGCGCACGCGGTCTCGTCGGAGGAGCTTGTGGGGTGGCAAACGAAAATCTTCTTCGCGCTCGGCGAATCGCCGGCGCCCGCCGGCTGGTATGGCCCCAAAATCTCGAGTTTGCCTACATGTGGATAAAACTTGAAGCCCGGCAGCCCGCCGGTCTCGATCGTGCTACGCAGGAAATGCTCATCCAGATCCTGGCTTGGCGCCAGCTCCGTGGCCAGGAACGTCACACCTACCGTGTGCTCCCCGGCGCTCACATGGAAATGCATGTCCGCGGTGCCGTTGTGCACCGGCTTGCCTGAAGCCACTTCTTTATCCCAGTCGTACAGATGCACCCGCTGACCGTCCAGCAGCAACTCCAGCTTCTCGCCTGTGATTTCGCCGAAAGCCCGGTTGCCGTCCATCAGCCCTTTATTGATGGGGAAAATCTTGAATACGTAGTCCCCATCGGAGGGAAACTCATGCTGCACCATCATCCCGCCGCGCGTGCCGAACGGCAGGCCCTCGATGTGATAATCCTGCGAGGTGTCAGACGCCACGCGATACGTCGCCAAGCCCGGGTCTGTTACGTCGCCTAAGGCGATCCGGCTGATCTTCGCCGCCGCTGTCGTGTAGCCTTCGAGCAACGCCGGAGAGAGCGAAAGCGCGCCCGCGATGTTGTCGAACCCGCGCGTGGAATCGTCGGTGGGCAAATACTTGCTGGGATCGATATCCAGATCCAGAATGTCGTGAATGGCGTTGGCGTATTCGGTGCGATTCATCCGGTGCAGCCCCGGAGGCGGCAGATGGACGCTAGCGTTCTTATCCAACTCGCCCTCGAGCCACGTGACCATCGATTCGTACGTGTCCCACGCGGGTCGAGGCATTCCCGCCGGGGGCATCATGCCGGCCCGCAGTTTGCGCACCACCAGCTCCCACTTCTCGGCATGATCGGCCACATGTGAGGTATCCAGCTTGTCCAGTTCCAGGCCCCCGGTCTTCAGCCTCTGGTTATGGCAGACCACGCAATAGTGATTCAAGAGCGCGCGCTCGGATGCCGAGTCGCTGGCTGTGGTGGGTAGAGTGGCCTTCGCCGGGGGAGGAGCGGTGTTCTCCAGAGAAGACGCCTGCGGACTGGCCGTCTGGGCCACCAGGACCAAAGCCATCGCTGCCATGCAACCGGAAGCTTTTTGTATCGTCATGGATCCTTTCGGCGCTGCGGTCCTTTACGGCAGGATGCCGCTCATCTTACTGATATTACAGTCTGATATTCCACTTTCCCGGAATGGCCTGCACCCTGCCCTTGCCGGGCAGCTACCCGACCTCTTTTCCCAACGGCAGCCCCCCACGCTAGCTCTCACGGAAGCAATGACGAACTCATTCATTCTATTGTTACTCCGCTTGCTGCGTAACTTTGACTAACCGAGCGTTTTAATTTGCGAGCCGACACTTGCCGAATCCGCGCCCTGGATCGATCTACCGGGCGAAAACTCCGCGAAGGCGGTTACGTTTCCATAACGCGAATCAGTTTGCCGAGAACTTCATGTGCAACGTTTCCACCGCTCCGCTCGGAACGTCGCGGACCGGCGGGTGAACGCATCGAAATTTTCATGGCCCATTTGGCTTGCGATTGTCTCGAAGGTATGTTCTGGCGAGCGACGCTTTGGGTTGGCGAGGAACCCGGAAATAGGCAAAAATCGCGCCGGCGCCAACCCCGAGGGGGCGTTTCGGCCGATTTGGCCGACCGCCCGCTTGCCGTATCATTGAAAAGACGAACCATCATGCGACCCCTCTGGTTGACTTTGATCCTCATTCCCCTGCTGCTCGCAAGCTCAGGCTGCAAGCGCCGCCACAACAATTCCCCTCAGTTGCTCTCCAGCAGCATTTCCGCCGCCGATCCGAGCGCCGCCGACCGTTTCACGCAAGGTTTTTACCCGGTGGAGCAGAACGCCTGGCGCTGGACCGCCAAGGATTTCGCCGTCACTCTGGCGCCGCCGCTGCACTCCGATCAGAAGGGCGCGCAACTCATGCTCAAGCTCGCCGTTCCCGACGGCGTGATCCAGAAATTGGGCTCTGTGCAGTTGTCGGCGGCGGTGGATGGATACAAGCTGGCCCCGGAAGTTTATGCCCGATCCGGCAACTACACGTACACGCGCGACATTCCGGCGGATCACCTGAAAGCGGACGCCGCGCACATCGCCTTTTCGCTCGATCACGTCATCCCTCCCGGCGATACGGACCGCCGCGAGCTCGGCATCGTCGTCAGCGAGGTCGGCCTGGTCGCAAAGTAGGGAACAGGAGGCGGATATGAATTACTACGAGCAGCACCACGACACCTATTTAGAAGGCTTGAAAAGCTTCCTGCGCATTCCGAGCATCAGCACGCTGTCGGAGCACAAGCCGGACATCCAGCGCGCCGCCGAATTCGTGCGCGACGAATTGCAGCGCGCGGGGCTCGACGAGGCCCAGTTGATCGAAGGGCAGGGAAATCCGTTGGTCTACGCCGAATGGTTGAAAGCGCCCGGCAAACCCACCGTGCTGCTCTACGGCCATTACGACGTGCAGCCGCCCGATCCGCTGGAGGAATGGAAGACCCCTCCCTTCGAGCCGGATATTCGCAATAACAACATCTATGCCCGGGGCTCGGCCGACGACAAGGGCCAGACCTACATCCTGATCAAGGCCGTGGAGGGCCTGCTGAAGCAGCACGGGCGGCTTCCGGTGAACGTGAAATTCCTGATCGAAGGCGAGGAAGAAGTCGGCGGCGAGCACATCGAAGCTTATGTCGGCATCCGGCCCGCGCGCCTGAAATGCGACGCCGCGGTGATCTGCGATACCGAGATGTTCGCGCCCGAGCTGCCGACCATTTGCGTCGGCCTGCGCGGCATCATCTATGGCGAACTCGTTGTGCAGGGCGCGAATCAGGACCTGCATTCGGGCGTCTACGGCGGCGCGGCGCCGAATCCGATCCTGGCCATCGCCGAGATACTGACTGCTCTCAAGGATCGCGACGGCCATATTCGCATTCCCGGCTTCTACGATCGCGTCGTGCCGCCCAGCGACAAGGAGCGCGCGGCGTGGGCGCGGCTGCCGTTCAACGAGCGCGAGTACACCGAAAAGGAAATGGGCGTGAAGGAACTGGTGGGCGAGCCCGAGATTCCGCTGTTCGAGCGCCTGTGGGCGCGCCCCACGCTCGAGGTCCACGGCATTCGCGGCGGATTTATCGGCGAAGGCGCCAAGACCGTGATTCCCGCGCGCGCCGTCGCCAAAGTCAGCATGCGCCTGGTAGCGGACCAGAAGCCGGACGAAGCCGAAGCGCAACTGAAGAAGGCCGTCGCCGCCGCGTGCCCCAAGGGCGTGACCGCCGAGTACAAGGCCATCCACAAAGCGCCTCCCTCGCTGGTGAATCCCGATAATCGTTTCATCCAGGCCGCGGCGGAAGCGATGAAGCAGGTGTTCGGCAAGGAGACCGTGTACATCCGCTCCGGCGGATCCATTCCCATCGTGGCGGCGTTTGAAGAGAACTTAGGCATTCCCAGCGTGATGATGGGTTTCGGGCTCCCGGACGACAATCTGCACGCGCCCAACGAAAAGCTGCACCTGCCGAATTTCTTCCGCGGCATTGAGGCCGTGGCGCGCTACCTCGAAATTCTGGGCGCTTAGGATCCGCGTGCAGCGCGCTCCGTACGGCTCCTGGAAATCGCCCATTACATCGGACCTGATCGTCGCAAAATCCATCGGCCTTTCTGAACCGCGCCTCGATGGTGACGATGTTTATTGGCTCGAATCGCGCCCGGAAGAAGGCGGCCGCAATGTCGTGGTGCGAAACGGCGAGGACGTTACGCCCCGCCTTTCAACGCGCGCAACCGCGTGCACGAATACGGCGGCGGCGCCTGGACCATCGATGATGGCGTTCTCTACTTTTCCGACGATGCGGATCAGCGGCTGTATAGCCTGATTCCCGATGGCTCTCCGCGTCCGCTAACTCCCGAACGCGCATGGCGCTACGCCGATGGCCTGATCGATCGCGGCCGCGGCTTGTGGATCGGCGTGCGCGAGGATCATACGGCCGCGGGTGAGCCGGTCAGCGCCATCGTTGCGATCCCGCTCGAAGGAACGCCATCCAGCGGACGCGTGATCGCCGGCGGTCACGATTTTTTCTCGTCTCCACGTTTATCGCCAGACGGTCGATCGCTCGCGTATCTCGCGTGGGATCATCCGCGGATGCCGTGGCATGGAACGACGCTCTATGTCGTCGCGCTGGATGAAGACGGCACGCCGTCGGAACCCGTCGCCATTGCGGGTGGTGAGGAAGAATCAATCTTTCAGCCGGAATGGGCGCCCGACGGATCGGCCCTCATTTACGTCTCCGATCGCACCGGCTGGTGGAATCTGTATCGTTCCTCCCTCGCCAATCGCAGCGTTACTGCACTGGCGCCCATGGATGCCGAATTCGGCGTACCGCAATGGGTATTCGGGCTTTCCACATACGCGTTTGCAAGTCTCGATCGCCTGGTCTGTTCCTATGTTTCGAATGGTTTCGCGCATCTGGCCACACTCGATCTGGCGACCAAGCGGCTCGAACCCATCGAGCTTCCTTACACTGACATTACTTATGTCCGAGCGAGGGGCGATACCGTGGTGTTCCGCGCGGGCTCGCCTACGACGCCCGCATCCATCGCGCGGCTGGATCTCGCGACACGAAGAATCGAAACGCTGAAGCAATCCACGGCCACGGATCCCGAAATTTTCAAATACTTCACCGCCGTCCAGCCAATCGAATTTTCTTCGGCCGGGAACCGCATCGCCCACGGGTTGTTTTATCCCGCGTTCAATCCCGATTACGATGCCCCCGTTGGCGAGAAGCCGCCGCTGCTGGTGAAATGCCACGGCGGCCCGACCTCCGCAGCCTCTAGCACGCTCGACCTGCGCATCCAGTATTGGACCAGCCGCGGCATCTCCGTGCTCGATGTCAACTACGGCGGAAGCACCGGCTATGGCCGCAAATATCGCGAACTTCTGGATGGTGCCTGGGGCATCGTGGACGTGGAGGATTGTGTCCACGGCGCACGGCATTTGGCCGCGCAAGGGCTCGTCGATGGCGCGCGTTCCGTGATTACGGGCGGAAGCGCCGGCGGCTACACCGTGCTCGCCGCGCTCACGTTCCATGACTATTTCCGCGGCGGCGCGAGCTATTACGGCATCGGCGACCTGACCGCGCTCGCCGGCGACACGCACAAGTTCGAGTCGCGTTACACGGATTCGCTCATTGGGCCTTATCCGGAGAGCGCGGATCTCTATCGTGAGCGCTCGCCCATCTTCCACGTCGATCGCCTCTCGGCGCCCGTCATCTTCTTTCAAGGCGAGGAGGATCTGGTCGTGCCAGCCAACCAGGCCCAAGCGATGGTGGAGGCTCTGCGCCGGAAGGGCGTCCCCGTGGGCTACCTGTTGTTTTCCGGCGAACGGCACGGGTTCCGTCAGGCCGCGAACATCAAGCGGGCCCTTGACGCCGAGCTGTATTTTTACGCCACCAACGTATTTCGCACCGGCCTGAAATTTTAGGCCGCGGGCCTTATGACCGAACTTCGAAGACCATGTTGAAGGGCGTCTCTGTGGCCCTGCGAAAACGTGTGAAACCGGCGGAGGTGATGACGTCGCGCAGCCGCGCCTCGCCGGCCTGCGCGCCCAGCCCCAGTCCCACTTCCTGGGAAAGCGACGCCGGTACGCAGACGAGCGCGGATGCCGAGTAGTAAATGCGCCCGATGGGGTTCAGATTAGCCGTGACGTCGTCGTTGGCGAAAGGCTCCACCACCATCCAAGTCCCGTCTGTGGCAAGCGCGGCGCGAACGTGCGCGGCGGCTCCCGCTGGATCGCCCATGTCATGCAAACAATCGAAAAATGCGACGAAATCGTAGCCGCTGCCGGGGAACGATTTGGCCGGCGCAACCTCGAACGTGATCCGTTCCGACACTCCCACGGCCTCGGCCCGCTTGCGCGCGGTCTCGATGGACGCCGGATGGTAATCGAACCCAAAGAATCGAGATTTGGGATACGCCTGCGCCATCAGAATCGTGGATGCGCCGTGTCCGCAGCCGACGTCGGCCACTTTGGCGCCTGCTTCGAGCTTGGCTTCTACACCATCGAGTGCGGGAATCCAAGTGCTGGTCAGATTCGCGAGGTACCCCGGGCGGAAAAAGCGTTCGCAGCCCTCGAACAGGCCTTTTTCATGTTCGTGCCAACCGAAGCCCTGGCCGGTGCGAAAGACTTCGGTCAGCTTCTCCTCATCCTTCATGCAGGAAGCCAGCATGTGGTAAAAACCAGGCAAGTGAATGGGCGTGTCGTCCAGAGCGAGCGTAAACGCCTGTTCCGGAGACAGCGAATACCGGCCGGATTCCGCCTCATACTGCACGTAATTGCCGGCCGCGTTCGCGTTTAGCCATTCGCGAATGTAGCGCTCGGCCGTTCCGGTGCGGGCCGCCAACTCGGCGGGCGTGACCGGCTTGCCGTCGGCCATGGCCCGATAGAGGCCGAGTCTGTCGCCAATCAGAATCAGCGCCGCGTGGAGCGACGCCCCCATATCCTGAACGGCCTGGCCCAGCAATGCGTTGAGCTTTTCATGATCGATCGCTCTGGTAGCTGCCTGTGGTTGTGATGCCATGGAATCCCCTTTCAGTTGAGCGCCTTGCGCTCCGAGAGTCTGTAGGGATTATGTCACGCCCTACCCGGGATACGCCCGCCCTATATACCCCAGGGGTAATAGCGATTCCGTACCGGACGGTGTATTCTTCCAAACGAGACATTTCGGCCATGTTGCCCGAGATCGTGGCCATTGCATAATCGCTTATCCGCTGAGAATTGAGCGAGGTGTTTCTTTGAAAATCATCGGTATTCTGCTGACTTGTGCTGCCATTGCCGCAGCCGATCCGATTTATACAATAGCCGAACTCGGGACGGGCGCTGCCACCGGTTACGCCATCAACAGTTCGGGGACTGTAGCCGGCGCGATGGAAAACGCGTCGGGAACCAACCAGGCATTTGTCTCCACGCCCACCGGAGCCCAGGTCTTGAATTCGAGCGGCGACGAATCGTACGGCTACGGAATCAACAACGCCGGAACAGTGGCCGGGATCACCTATATGAATGGCCAAGCTTACGGAACCATCTGGAGCAGTTCGGGGACGACGCTCCTGGGCGCCGGGTCCTATGCCATGGCGATCAATAATTCGGGCGAGGTGGTGGGAGGAAACGGCAGCGCATTCACCGATGTGAACGGCGTCGTTCAAGACCTGGAGACCGGTTCGGGCATCGACTGGAGTGCGGCGTATGGAGTGAACGATGAGGGAACCGTGGTGGGCGACGGCCAATTAAGTAATGGGACGTTTCGAGGCATCGTCTGGAGCCCCTCCGGCGCCATGACACTGCTCGGAACCTTCGGCGGCCCGAGCAGCCAGGCCACCGCGATTGCGGACAGCGGCGAAGTAGTGGGGTTCGCAAGTTTGGCCGACGGCTACCAGAACGCGTTTGCGTGGTCGGGCGGCGCACTGATGGATCTAGGAACGCTCGGCCTCAGCAGTTATGCTTACGGCGTCAACGATAGCGGCGAAGTGGTGGGCTATAGTTATTTGGCCGATGGCGCCCAGCAGGCCTTTCTCTATGATGACGGCACGATGCTCGATTTAAACTCGCTGATACCGGCCAATTCCGGGTGGGATTTGCTCGCGGCCTATGGGATCAACGACGCGGGACAAATCACAGGCGTGGGCCTCGATGACGGGCAACTGACGGCGTTCCTGCTTACCGATCCGCCACCGGCTCCGGCCGGTCCCGCACCGGTTCCGGAGCCGAATACGATCGCCTTGATCGGCGCGCTCGGCGTTGCAATCGCCGTGGCGCGAACCCGGATCTACTCGCGAGGGTGCCCCAGGGGCAGCCCGAATTGTAGCCAGAAGGAATTGCCGATCGGCCGGTTTTCAACTAACGCGTCCTTTTGATATTTGGCGATGAAGAGGCAGGGTCCGACGTGGTAATTGACTTGGGGACCGATGGCCAAGGTCCGGCCGCGATTGCCGTCGCCTACGATCAGTCCGTTTTGCATATCGTCGGTGAGCTGGCGGTACCAGAAACCGTTGCCGCCGAGTGAAAGACGCTTAGTGACTTTGACCATGCCGTCGTATTCGGAAAGAAATTCGCCGCCGGACCGGTAGTTGGTCGCGGAGTCGACGCCGTTGATGAAGTATTCAGTCCTCGAACTCAGTTCCAACCTGCCGTGATGCGGCAGGTAACTGAATGCGGCGCTGGGAGCATAGGCGAGGTTGTGCTGGCCGATGTTCAGCAGGGCGTTTTTCGTGTAACCGAGGCCTGGCGGAAGCAACTCGACGCTGTACCACCAGTGCCACGACCGCTTGGCGTAGCTGACGGCGGCGAACTGGATATCGGCATTGCCCAATCCCGTTCTGCTGCCGGCCGCGCCCGGAACGGTTAGCGTTTCGTAGAGCAACGGAATGGCCGCAGTGCTGACCACCGTTCCGCCCAAGAAATGAATTCCCCAGTTGTGTTCGATCTTCGGGGCCCAGGCGCCCACGCGCAGGTGAAAGCCGGGGATCTCCGATTCGCCTTTGGAATTGGCCATCCCATTGGCCATAAAAAAATTGTTGAATTCCAGGAATAGGGTCTCGCCAGGCGCGGCCAGCATACCTGGAGCCGCGGTTTCCACTCCGGCGGGATATACACTGCCTCCATTTTCGGTCGCCGTGACGCAGGGGGCCAAGGCCAGCATGAGTGCGCAGCATGGCAATAAACGAGTGAAGACACGTGAGGTGAGCATAGGAAAAGAACTCCTTAAGAAATTGGATTGGCTTCGAGTTTGAAGTTTGATTACCTTATCGAGCGCAGAGGAACAAGTATGAGGGCGCGAACGCGCCGATAAGGATCTTAGGCTCTCAGGACAAAGGAATCTATCCCATTCTTATGCGCAAGCAAACAAGTATTAAGACTAGACTGTTTTGGTGTTTTAGCACCATTCTATTGGCGGCGTTCGGTAATTCCGTCTACTCGCTGCTGGCCATTCGAAACATGCGCGTCCAATTGGCGCGCGAGGTGCTGGGCAGCGGGGCGATGCTCGATGATGCCCGGCAAATCACCATCGCGATCGCGAATATGCGCAGCGATATGCGCGGAATTTCGCTCTTTGCAGTGACTAACCATGCCGAACGGCTGCCGGGCCTCAGAGCCCACTATGAACAAGCTAACGCGGATGCACGCAAGGCCGTCGACGACATGGAAGCGCAGAATTTGTCGCAGGAAGAACGCGCTGCGGTCGATGGGATTCGCGCGCACTTGGCCCAGTGGCGGGAGAACTTCGGACAGTACTATGACTTGAGCGCGTCCGGGCACGGGGAGGAAGCGAGCACTCTCACGTTACGCGTGACCACGCCGATCATGGATTGGCTGCAAAAAACAGCCGCCGATTTAGGCAGCGCCAGCCGCGAGAGGCAGCTTAAGGGCAATCATGCCATCGAACTGTCGTTGAGCCGCACCGAAGCGCTGAATTGGCTGCTGCTGGTTGGGCTGCTCAGCGCGGCTTTGGGCGCCTGGTGGGTCACCGATCGCATGTTGGCCACTCTGAGAGCCATTGGGAAGTCCTTCACCAGTGGTGCACAGGCGGTTCTTGCGGCGGCCCTCGAGGTGTCCTCCTCCAGCCAGTCGCTGGCCCGGCAATCGTCGGAGCAGGCCGCGTCGCTGGAAGAGACCTCGGCGTCATCGGAGGAGATCAATTCCATGGCGCGCCGCAACAGCGAAAACTCGCGGACCACGGCCGAAATCGCGGGCAGTTCAGGCCAGCGCTTTGAGGAACTGAACGGCGCTTTGAATGAGATGGTCGCCGGGATGGGACAAATCAACGAATCCAGCCAAAAGATTTCCAAGATTATTAAAGTGATCGACGAGATCGCCTTCCAGACCAATATTCTCGCTTTGAACGCCGCGGTGGAGGCGGCGCGGGCCGGCGAGGCCGGCATGGGATTCGCCGTGGTCGCCGATGAAGTGCGGAATCTGGCGCAACGCTCGGCACAAGCCGCGAAAGACACCTCTCAATTGATCGAGGAATCCATCGGGCGATCGAACAACGGGAAGCTTAAGGTGGATCAAGTGGCGGAATCCATCCGCACAATTGGGGCCGAGGCCGGCAAGGCCAAAGAACTGGCTGATGAAGTCAAGCTGGG
>JASIGB010000394.1:0-2785 GCA_030045355.1 Bryobacteraceae bacterium | reverse complement strand
TTCCCAGGGAGTCAGCGCCGACATCATCAATATGAGCTTCGGGGGAGACTGCGACGTCTGGTGCCGTGCATCGCACAGCTTTGGGGTCGTCGACTCGATCTTCGATTCGGCGCTCGATTCCGGCATTCTCCTGGTCGCGGCCGCAGGAAACAGCGCCGAAGACGCGACGGCCAACGACACCTGGCCCTGCTACTATTCCTCCAGCGCGGGGAACGGGGTCTATTGCGTGGGCGCGCTAGGCTCGACTACCGACGGCTTTGGCTACTTCCTGAAATCGACTGGAGGCGCGGAATCCTATTCCAACTACGGAACTACGGTGAACATCTGGGCGCCGACGAATATCCACGCCATGCCCAACGGAAGCTCGGCCGGCGAGTTAGCGGTGCACAACGGCACCAGCGCATCGGCGCCCTACATCTCGGGAGTCGCAGCCATGGTCAAGGCTCTCAACCCGAGCCTCCAATCCTGGGACATCAAGAACATCATCGGCCATGCGCCATTTCTGGCCGGCACGGGCTCTACCGCGTATGCCTCTCCGGTCACCGTGGGCGTCCAGCCTTACCCCGCTGTAGTGGCTGCCGTCGGCGCCTACGACCTCGTGCCCGATCTCACGATCACCTCTCCGAAGGACAAAACAGTCTACAACCCCTACACCACGCCCATCACGTTTACCGCTTCGGCAAAAGACGTGAACGACGGCGACATCAGCAAGAAGGTGGTCTGGTCCAGCGACAAAGACGGCTCTCTGGGCACTGGCGCCAGCATCACTCACGACTTCACCTACGCATCCGAGGGGTCGCGGACCATTACTGCCATGGTCACCAACACCCACGGATTGACGAGCGTGACGAGCATCACGATCACCATCGACTTCCAGCACATCAAGCCGACGCCGGTCATCCTTTGGCCCACTAACGGCATCACGATCAATCCGGGCACCTACACGGTCGTCGGATATTCCAACGATACCAACCCGGGAGTGGACCTCACCAATATTGCCTGTGACCAGCTCCTCTGGGATAGCAAGGTGGCGTCCACCGACCTGGCCGATGTCACCGGCGAGTGCCAGGCGCAACTGACCTTCACGGGGACGGGAGCTCAGAAGGTCACGCTCAGCGCCACCAACCGGTTGGGCGTAACCGGCACGACTACGGTCACCGTGAATGTCTCATCTTCTCCGGCGCAATTGACGGTGGCTATCACCGATCCCCCGGACGGCTCCAGCCTGGTTGGATGGACTGGTGGCGACACCTCGATCTCGCTTTCTGGCGATGCTTCCGTTTCGGGAAGCGTCCAATGGTCATGGTATTGGTATCCCACGGGGACGCCGTCCTCGAAGCAGCTCATCAGTACCGCCACCACCAACACCAAGAGCAGCAACACCACTACGTGGAGTCTCGCGAAGAGCGGTTTGTGCGCCAGTTCAGGCACGACCAAGGTGACCTTGGAACTCGACGTCTTCCAGACCATAACAGCAACGCTCGGAGTGATCAAGACTCCGCTATTCTCCTCGGGCTCAGCGCAGTCTAACCTTCAGATTCAGTGCATGGCGCAGCCCAAATAACGTACGGCCGGGGACGCGCGGCAGCCGCTGCGCGTCCCGCATTTTCACACCTGACAGTGGGGGCCGCACCCTCGAAGGTTCGATTTCGACCACTTCCGCGAGTGATCCGGTTCCAGTGTGCCGAGCGTCAACTGGCCGTCCCGAGCTGTTAGAATAATTTCTCCGGCGGACTAGTCTCGGCCCCCGCCGAAATCCTTACGGAGGGTGTGCCAAATGAGGACCGCGACGATCCTGATCCTGGGAAGCTGGATGGTCACTGCTTCTTTCTCGCAAGAGCAGAACCCTGACAAGCGGTTGGAACATGCCGCCAATTCGATTCAGGCGATCCAAAGCTCCGATAGACCGCTTCCGCCCGCCCTTCTAAAGAAAGCCCAGTGCTTAATCATCATTCCCGGACTATTCAAGGGCGCATTCCTGTTCGGCGGTAAATACGGCCGTGGATTCGCCTCCTGTCGCCGTCCAGATGGCTGGAGCGCGCCGGCCGCGATGATCATCGAAGGCGGGAATTTCGGCATCCAGCTTGGCGGTTCGGCCACGGACCTGGTCCTGCTGGTCATGAATCACGCCGGCATGGACCATTTGTTGCATGACAAATTCACTCTGGGAGCAGACCTCGCCGTAGTTCAGGGCATGGGCTATGACACGAGCGCGAACACCGACGTCTTTATGCGCGCCCCCATGATCTCCTGGTCGCGATCGAAAGGTTTGTTTGTTGGGCTGTCCCTCGAAGGCGCCTCCTTACGGCCGGATAAAGGTGAAAATCGGAAACTCTACGGGCGCGATATCGATAATCGCGAAATCCTGGTGAAGCGCACGGCCCTTCCGCGCGGCGCCCGTCCATTTGTTACCGCCTTAAATCACTTCGCGCCGGGTGCGACCAAGAAAAGCGTACGAAAACGGCCGGCCACCACATGAACCAGCGCAAAAGGCGGGGCGACGTCGTTGCTGTGCACGTGTGCGCGGGATGAACGAAGCCGCCGACGAGAGCCAGGCAGAATCAAGAGCCTTGCCTGGCTACTCGATCCCTTTGTTCTCCACGTGCCAGTGCGGATCCTGGCACAAGCCGCAATTCGCGCCCAGGAACATCTTGGCCGCTTCCTGATTTCCCTGGAACTGCCATTGCAACAACGCGACAGCGACCTTGCCGAACTCGCCGCCATTGGGCTGGTTGTATGTCCCGCCGTGCCCCACGCCATCCTTGTAGGCATGCAACGCGGGCAC
>JASIGB010000393.1:0-3500 GCA_030045355.1 Bryobacteraceae bacterium | reverse complement strand
CTCCGCGTGCGCGCCCGAGCTGCGCCACGAACCGCCGATCGATTGGGAACAGGCGACGCGTGAATCCTGGCCGCCGCTTTCGATCGGCGAGCGGTTTTATCTGGCGGCTCCCTGGGATCGGGATTCGCCCACACCTCCCGGCCGGCTGCGCCTGGAAGTCTATCCCGGCATGGCGTGCGGGACGGGCCGCCATCCGGCGACTCAGCTTTGTTTGCAGGCCATCGAGCGCTACGTGAAGCCGGGCGCGCGGGTCCTCGACGTAGGCTCGGGATCGGGTATCCTTTCAGCCGCCGCGCTGCTGATGGGCGCGAGTACTGTGATCGGCTGCGACATCGACGCCGATAACGTGCGCATCGCGCGCGAGCGCGGGAACTCGCCGATGTTCATAGGCTCGGCCGACGCGGTGCGATCCGGCTGGGCCGAAGTAGTGGTCGCCAATATCGACACCGCGACCATCGAGCGCATCGCGGGGGAACTCGATCGCGTCCGCAAGAGGGAATCGACGCTAATACTCTCCGGATTTCCCGAGTGGGACCCCCCGGAAGGTTTCTGCCCACGCGAAGTGCTTTGCCAGCAGGAGTGGCGATGTTTTATCTGCTGACGGGCGTGAATCGCCGGAAAAAGCTGTCCGGCTTCCACCCGGGCGCTTGCGCGGCATCGGCTACGCGTTCGATGAGCGCGGTAAGGATGCTGTTGAATTGCGCCGCGGCCTCCAGATCCACGGGCTGATTCGTGTCGTCCGAAACAGCGTGATAACGCGTGCTATACCAACTACGGAAAGTCTTCTCCTCGGGACTGCCCGGAATCCAGCCGAACTTGAACGCGAGCGCGGGCACGCCTTTCTTCACGAAACTGTACTGATCGCTGCGAATGAACCGATTGGCGTCGGGCTCTTTGTCGGCTTGCACCTCTACACCCGCCGCGGCCGCCACCGCCCGGATATCGTCGCCGAGCGTCGATTCGTTCAGCCCCTGGACCTCCAGGTAATGCAGCGGAAACAGCGGCAGAAACATGTCCATATTGAGATCGGCGACGGTACGGCCGTCGACGGTCGGCCGCTGCGCGAAATAGATAGACCCGAGCTCGCCCTTCTCTTCCCCGGTCACGGCGAGAAAAATGACCGAGCGTTTGGTTTTTACGTTGCTCGCCTGGAGCGAGCGCGCGATCTCGATCAGCGACGCCACGCCCGAGGCGTCGTCCATCGCGCCGTTGAAAATCGCGTCGCCGTTCACCGGCCGGCCGACGCCCAGATGATCCAGATGCGCCGAGACGATCACATATTCATTACGAAGCATGGGGTCGGTCCCCGGCCGCAGACCGATAATATTTCGCGACTCGACTCTTTCCGTAACCGTCGCGGTATGGGCGCGCGCTTGAACCGCCAGAACAAAATGTGGAAGCGGCCGGTGACGATCGGCGGCATCCAAGATCTCGGCGAAGGTGTGGCCGGAGCCCGCAAACAGCTCCTCCGCTTTCTCCGGATTCCAGGTAGCGGCGAACATCCCCACGCGGCCCGAGAACGCCGGATCGTCGAGCGACATCCGCTCCTGCAGACGATTGGCGCTCATGCGCTCCCACGGCACTTCCATGCTGCGCGGATCGGGAATATTGATGCTGCCCACCACGCCGGCCGCGTGAAACGCACGGGCGCGTTCCTCGGCCGAAGAATAATGCGCGCGCAGATCGCCCGAAATATCCGACGGCCCTCCCGCGATGTAGACCGCGATGGCGCCGCGTAACGCCGGGCTTGCAAGATCGTTGTAGCCGGCCTCCGGGATGCGGAGCCCGTATCCGGCGAAGACCAGCGGCGCGTCCACATCGGGCGCCGGCGCGCTAGACCAACGCAACAGCACGTCGTTGCCAAGCCCGGCCCGCAGCACATTCCCGTTTCTCACCAGATCGATCCGCGACTGCGGTTCGTCCAGAGTGGCCTTGATCAACGCGACCGGCTGCGAATAGCTGGCCCCGGCGCCCGGCGCAAGGCCAGCTTGCTCGAACTGCGCGGCCACGTAATCAGCGGCGGCTTCGTAGCCCTGGGTGCCGACGTCGCGGCCTTCCAGTTTATCGTCGGCGAGGAACCGCACGTGCGCCCACCAGGCTTCGCCTGCCGCGTGCCAGTCGATTAAGCCGGCACCCGTTGCGGTGGCGATCCACATCGTCGCCAGGAAGAGCCGGAGGCGCATAGCTTCAGTTTATCCGCCGCGACCTGACGGCGCCGCCCGAACCGGATTCGCGCCGTTCGTCAGAAGGGTTCCAGCTTCGCCGAGCCCAGCACGCTGTGAACGCGCTCGCCGTAAACGACCACCGCATCGTATTGGTCGGGATTAGTGGTTGGCGGCAAATCGTAATTCTCATTCCCCTCATTGCCCTTTAATGGCCCGAGATCGATGCTATGAGGAGCCCCTTCTTGAGCCAGGAGGATGTGCACATCCAAGCCGCCAGCGGTGTTGAAATCGCTCAGACGAAGATATTCCTTGCCGCCCGCTTCCTTATAGATCGTGGCGCGGCCGCTGGTCGGCTGCGCTTCACCCTGAAACCGTCCCGTAAGGATCGGCTGAGGACTGCCACCCGTATCGAAGGGGGCAGGCTCGTTGACTTTCTGGTTTACCCAGAGTTTCTCCGGCCGGAAGGCCCACCAGAGTGCAACAAGAACCGGTAGGCCAATCGCGGCCAGTATCCATCTCCGCCCTAAGAGCCGAGCGCCTGCGTGAGTGGTCATAAGTTAGAAATTCTCAAGCGGCGCCGCGCCGAAGTTGGCATTGAAGCGTTCGCAGTAAATGGAGACGGTTTGAAACTTCTTCAGATCCGTTCCCGCGGGGATGTCGTAGTTTTGACCCCCTTCATTTCCCTTCAGTAGACCGAGCTCGATCCTTGCGGTGCTGCTCTTGAGAAAATTCGCGTCGTCGCCCGCGTCCTTTGCCGCGATCAATACGACGTGCACGTCCGGGCCATTGGACGTCTTGAAGTTCGTCAGCCGCAGGACCAGCCGTCCATTGGACTCCTTGTAGATGGTGGCGCGCCCGGAAGTGCTGTGCACTTTGCCATGGAACGTGCCAGTCTCCAACGGTTCGGCCTTCTGCTGAGCGAGTCCCATGACGGACGTAAGCAGCGCGATTGCAATTCCGTTCTGAATTTTGCCAAACATGATCGTTTCTCCTTTTGTTAAATGCCTTTGATTTCGCCGCCGTCCATACGAACGGAAGCACCTGTCAGCCAACGAGCCTCTTTGGAAACCAGATAGGCCATGAGGCCGGCAATCTCCTCCGGTTCTCCGTAGCGGGCAATACCCGCCTCTTGCGGAAAGTGCCTGGTGGCCTCTTCCGCGCTCATTCCGTGCGCGGGGGCCCATTTGTCGAGAAAAGACCGGCGGCGGCCCGTCATCACCGGCCCCGGAATGACGCTGTTCACCTGAACCCCATCCTTGATGCCTTGCTCGGCGAAAGCCTTCGCCAGCGCGATGATGGCAGCGTTGACCGCGGCTACGGCGGCGAAGCCCGGTT
>JASIGB010000392.1:0-5739 GCA_030045355.1 Bryobacteraceae bacterium | reverse complement strand
CCAAGGCGAACCGATTCTTGCGGTCTGCGCTGTCGATGAATACACCTGCGCGGAAGCCATTGAGCGCATCAAAATCGATTATGAACGGCTACCGCATGTGGTCGATCCCTTGGTCACGCTGCGGCCCGGAGCGCCCAACGCGCGCGTCGAAGGCAACGTGTGGGTGCGGCCGGATCCTTCCCCCGCGGCCAAAGGCGCGCCGCCGCCTCCTCCGCCCGCGCCGCTGGTGCAGGAGCTCAAGTGGACCGAGGAAGATTTCGCCGCGGCCAAAGACGGCCAGCTTCCCATGGGCAAGGCGACTGATCATTGGTCGTTCGGCGATTGGGAAGCCGGACTCAAGAACGCCGCTTTGGTGCTGGACGAAACGTTCGTCACGCCCAACACCAGCCATCAGACGCTCGAAACGCGTTCGGCGATGGCGTACTGGCAGAACGGCAAGGTGTACGTTCACTGTTCGACACAGAGTGTCGCGCAAACTGTTCCCGCCATCGCGCGCTGGCTGCACATAGATGCCAACGACGTTGTGGTGATCAGTGAATACACGGGCGGCGGATTCGGCAGCAAGATCACCAGCGCCATTTCGGCCATCATCCCTGCGCTGCTTTCGAAAAAAACCGGCGCGCCGGTGATGATGCGCATCAGCCGCGAAGAGGAGCACTACATCGGGCGCGCGCGGCCTAGCCTCCATGGGCGCCTGAAGGTGGGATTTACGAAAGAAGGCCGCATCACCGCGATCGACATGTTCGTGATCTGCGACAGCGGTCCGTACGATCCGCAGGGCGACGCCAACCAATCCGGCCGCATGGTCTCGTTGATGTACCAGCCGCCCGCGATGCGCTGGCAGGGGCTTTCGGTGCTGACCAATACCCCGCCCCGCGTTTCGCAGAGCCAGCCGGGCGGATTCCAGGGCATCGTGCTGATGGAGCCGATCCTCTCGAAGGCCTCGCGGAAACTGGGGCTAGACCAGGTGGCGATCCATCGCATCAACATGCCGGAAGGCAAAGCGTCCATTGGTCCGCCGCTCGCGAACGGAAAACGGCTCTACGTCACCAGCGCGTTTATTAAGGAAGCGCTCGACAAGGGTCACGAGGCGTTCCGCTGGGACGAACGCAAAGCGCAGCCCAAGCGTAGCGGGGCCAAGGCGCGCGGCATCGGAGTCGCGACCAGTTGCTTCGTCGGCGGCTCGGTCGGCTTCGACGGCTTGTTCGTCATCAAGCCCGACGGCAAGGTTTATATTCAATCCGGCATCGGCAATCTGGGGACCGAATCGGTGATCGATTGCCAGCGCGTGACGGCGGAACTACTCGGCGTGCCGTGGGAGAAATGCGAGGTCACGTGGGGCCACACCGGGCGCAATCTGCCGTGGAGTTGTCCATCGGGAGGCAGCCAGACCACGCACGCGATGACGCGCGCGGCCTACGCGGCGGCGATGGACGCACGGGACAAGTTGCAGCAGATCGCGGCGAAGGATCACGGCGGAAAACCGGAGGATTACGAGGTCGCGAACGAGCGCGTCTTTCGCAAAGGCGGCGGCGCGGGCATGACGCTCGCGCAAGCGGCCAAGCGCGCCATCGAATTGGGCGGCATCTACGACGGTCACGATCTGCCCAAGGGCATCAACAAATTTACCGCGGCTTCGGCGAAGGCGCTCTCCGGCCAGGGACTGCTGGGCGTGGCGCGCGACACCATGCCGCGCGATGGCCAAACGCATTCCTACGTCGCGGGATTCGCGGAAGTGGAAGTGGATCTCGAAACCGGCAAATACCGGATCGTGGATTATCTCGCGGTGGCCGACGTGGGCACCGTGATTCATCCGAAAGCGCTCGGCGGGCAGGTGCTGGGCCGCTCGATGCTCGGCATCGGCCACGCGATCGGCCAGAAGTGGGTTTATGACCAGCATTACGGGCTGCCGGTGGCGAAGCGCTTCCATCACACGCGTCCGCCGACGATTCTCGATGCGCCGGAACACATGGCGTGGGATGCTGTCGGAATTCCCGATCCTGAAACGCCCGTCGGCGCGCGCGGCATCGGTGAACCGCCGGTGGGCGCCGGGTGCATGGCGATTTTGAACGCGCTTTCGGACGCCCTGGGGGACGAAGTGTTCCGCCGTGCTCCCGTGATGGCCGACACGATTTTGGCTTCGCTCGAAGCGGGCCGGCCGATGGAAGAGGGCCTCACGGCTCACATATAAGGAGGCGAATTATGGCGATCGTACGCGATATCATGCCGGCCTTCGAGCTGTTTCAGCCGGCCACCGTTGACGACACAGTGCGCCTGCTCGACGAGCACGGTCTTAGCAATGATGGAAGGGACGCCTGGGTGATGGCCGGCGGTCTCGATACTTTCGACTGGCTGAAGGACCGCATCAAGCGCCCCAAGGTAGTGATCGATCTGAGCCAGGTGAGCGAGCTGCGCGGGATTCGCGAGAAAGACGGCGGTCTCGAAATCGGAGCCACTACCACACTCACCGAAGTGGTGCGGCACCCCGTGGTACGCGAAAAGTTCAGTATTTTGTCGAATGGCGCCGAAGCCGCGGCCTCGCCGCAGATTCGCAACCAGGGCACCCTCGGCGGCAACGTCTCGCAGGACGCGCGCTGCTGGTATTATCGCGGCGGCTGGAAGTGCTATCGCGCCGGCGGAAACATCTGCTTCGCCGATACCCCGACCGCCATCAACCGCGAGCACGCCATTTTGCACGCTGACCGCTGCGTAGCTGTGAATCCGTCCGACAGTGCGCCGGCTTTGATCGCGCTCGATGCGCAGATGGTGATCCGCAACAAGAGCGGCGAACGGGTGGTGAACGCCGAAGATTATTTCATCGGTCCGTCCATCGACATTACACGCATGACCGTGCTGCGTCCCGGCGATCTGCTCACCACGATTCGCATCCCCGCCACCTGGGCCGGCGCGCAATTCTATTTCGAAAAAGTTCGCGACCGCCAGGTTTGGGACTTCCCGCTGATGAACGTCGCCTCCGCCATGACGCTCTCCGGCGGCAATATCGAGCGCATTCGCATCGCGGTGAATGCCGCTGCGGCGCGTCCGCTTCGCCTCACTGCCGTGGAGGACGCCGTGCGCGGCAAACCACGCAACGCCGAGACGGGAAAGATGGGCGGCGAGTTGGCCATTGCTGGCGCGCAGCCGCTACGCTACAACGGCTACAAAGTTCCCCTCATGCGCAACCTCGTGAAGCGCGCCATCAGCGGCGTCGAGGAGGCCCAATGGGCATAATCGAAACCGCAACCAATCCGTGGGGACAAACCGTTCCCATCCACATTTCGTTTTTCCTCATCTGGGTGGCGGCCATCGGAGGCCTGGCGTTTCTCATCTGCCATGCCATCTACGTGGCGTTCGCGGCGCGAAAACAAGCGCACTCCGCGTCGTACCCCGCGGAGTTGGTGGCCAAAACTCCCGAAAAAGTTGCCCGCCACAGCGTGGCCGCGCGGGTGTTCCATTGGATCATGGCGCTGGCCATGTTCGCGCTATTAATCACGGCCTTTTTGCCGCGCGTGGGGGTCCGGTTTCCCTGGGTGACGTACCACTGGATCGCCGGCCTGGTGCTCACGGCATCCATCGTTTTCCACATTTTCCACGCGTCATTCTGGATGGACTTCTGGTCCATCTGGCCGGACAAGATCGACCTCGAAGACATGAAACGGCGCTGGCTGCGCGCCACCGGCAACTCGGCGCCCGCCCCGCGCAAATTCGCGAAATATCCACTCGAAAACAAGATGTATCACGGCATCATCGTGCTCACCGGACTCGCCGTGATGCTCACCGGCCTGTTCATGATGAAGCGCGTGCGCACGCCGTTTTTCACGCGTAATCCCTACCTGTTCAGCGACATGACTTGGGGCCTGATGTACGTGCTGCATGGCCTGGCGGGCGTCGGACTGATCGCGCTCATAATGGCGCATATCTATTTCGCGCTGCGGCCTGAAAAATTCGTCATCACCAAGTCCATGGTCTTCGGCACCCTGCCGCGCGAATACTATCTCGAGCACCATGACCCCGAGCGTTGGAACTTGACCCCTGCCAACCGCGGGCAGGCGGCTCATGGCGACTGAACTCTCCGAACGCTGCAACGTCATCGAAGAGTGCTACGAGTTCATGCTGGCTTACGCGGGCCAGGGGCTTTCGGGCGAAGGTTCGGATGCGCAAACGCGCGATTTTCTGACACGCGCCGCTCGCGCCATGGATGGCCTGGAACACACCATTCCGGCCACCGAACCTTATGGTGATTTTCGCGACGTGGTCGCACGCGATGCGCGCGATTCCCTCGCCGCCCTGCGATTGGTCCTCGCGCAGCCCGCCATCAGCTCGCAGCTCATCGACAATTTGAATGCTTCGATTCACCTGCGCGCACTGCTCACGGATCTGTTCCTCATCGACGAGATCCTCAAATCTCAGACGAGACCGAATTTCGCCGGCGCGGCCGAAGGTGAATGAGCGCCTGTAGCCGTTAACCTGAAAAGCTAACGTCACCGCCGGTCACGGCAACATCGGGCGTAACCTGAAGCCATGCCTGGAAGGGTACGTCTAAAGGGCAGGAGGTTGGTAATGAGACAATTCCTAATTCCTGCTATTTTCCTTTCCACTGCACTTTGTTTCGGCCCAACTCTGATGGCGTCCCCCCAGAATGCGCCTTACTACGGCCGCCAAGGCTACAACGGCCAAGCGGCGCCTGGCGCGAGCGACTATCGCGCGGGGCAGATGTTGTTTTCGAACATCCGGGGCGATCTGGATGTAGCGGAAAACAATCTTCCGGAATACAGCCCGGACCGCTACCGCTTCGACAGAGTTCGCGGAGAATTAAGCGAATTGCAGCGTCATTGGGACGAGAGTTCGTATGAACCGAGCCAGGTGGATGTCGTAATGAGAACGCTCGATCGTGCGCTCGCGAGCAACGATATTTTGGGCCGCGACCGCGACCGGCTTTCAGCCGACTTGGACCAGTTGCGCGATTTCCGCGATGCTCATGACTAGCAGCTAGAGCTTCTTCGCAACTATAACTTCTTGCACGGAATGTGCCGGGCGGTCAGCTTGAGAAGGCGGGCCGCCTTTCTTCACCTTGACTCGCATGAGTGCGATCCCGAATTACGATGGTCGATCTATTTCGGGCTTCTTCGGCCGCCGCTTTAGAGCACTAACCGGTCAAAACGACGCCTTCGCCGAGAGCTGAAATTCCCGCGGCGTGCCTCGTCCTGTGGCATAGCTGCTGATGGTGGTCGTGATCTCGCCGAAGTTCACCTGGGAGAGGTTGGCATTGGGCGCGCCATATTGAGCGCGATTGAACACGTTGAACGCATCGGCGCGAAAGCGCACGCGGATACGTTCGGAAATGGCGACCTCCTTTGCCAATGCCAGATCCAATTGCGATATCCCGGGGGCGCGAAAGTCATTGCGGCCTAGATTTCCGAACGTTCCGGAAGCGGGCGTGGAAAAGGCAGCGGCGCTGATCCAATCGTCCGGAGTGGATCCGCCCGGCGGCGTAAGAGAAACGCCGGGTACATAGTTGGGACGTCCTTCGCCGCTGATGGCGTAGTCGCCCGGCACCGATCCATTCGAACGGTTAATCGTGATGTTGACAGGCAGTCCGGTTTGAGCTGTTCCGAGCACGCTGAGCGTCCAACCGCCAAGGACGGCGCGAGCGGCTCCAGGATCGCTGAGATGAGGCTTGCCCGCTCCAAGGGGAAGCTGATAGACCACCGACAAGTTGAACAACACACGAACGTCGTC
>JASIGB010000391.1:0-4648 GCA_030045355.1 Bryobacteraceae bacterium | reverse complement strand
GCATGAAGGTTCTGGCCAACGGCGGAATGAATCTATCCGAACTGGACGGCTGGTGGGCCGAGGCTTATACGCCGCAAGTGGGCTGGGCGCTCGGAGACGGCAAGGAACACGGCGACGATCCGAACGTGGACGCCGCCGAAGCCGACGCCCTGTACGGACTGCTGGAGCGCGAAATCATTCCGAAGTTTTACGAGCGCGATGATCAGGGCGTTCCCCGGCAATGGATCGCCATGATGCGCGAAAGCATGGCGCGCCTCACGCCCGTGTTTTCGGCCTATCGCACGGTTCGCGAATACACAGAGAAGCACTATTTGCCCGGCGCCGCGGCGTACTGTGCACGTGCCGCCGAGCACGCCAAACCAACCGTAGCGTTGCTCGAATGGCAGCGCGCCGTTCAGGAGGATTGGGCGCACATCCGCTTCGGCCAACCTAGCGTGGAAACGCACGACGGACAGCATCATTTCAATGTCCCGGTGTATTTGGACGACCTACAGGCCGCCGCAGTGAGGGTGGAACTTTATGGCGACGGGCTGGACGGCGCCGAACCAGTGCGTCAGGCAATGCAGCGCGGGTACGACTTGCTCGGCTCGGTGGGCGGGTATAACTATTCAGCGACGGTTCCAGCGGATCGGCCGGCGAGCGATTACACCGCACGTGTAGTCCCGTTCCGTGACGGAGCGTCGGTACCGCTGGAAGCCCCCGAAATTCTTTGGCAGCGATGACATGCGAGTCCCTGGTGGATAGCTGCGCCACCGAGCGCGGGTACATTCTTGTCGACTTGATTAAAACAATGCGTTAGTGGTTTGGGCTTTAGTGTCTCTGCTGCCGCGCGATCTCGCCGATCCAGACGGATTCCAGCCATTGGAGTCCGACCTGCCGCCGCCTGAGCTTCACGCGCGGCGTCTCCCTCAGCCACTCATCGATGCTGGTGTCGCTCTCCACGCGCCAGGAATGGGAACGGGCCAACTCTGTCATTTCTTGCGGAGTGAACGCCGAACGCAGCGGCTCACCGAACACAGCGAGCAATAGAGCGCGGGGCACGCGTCCGTTGCGTTTTCGAAGATAGGTGAGCGCAATGCGGCTGCCGGCAGCGGACAACGCCGCAAACGCGCCCAGGTTCGCGTCCACAACGGCCGGCGCCAAATACATCGTGACGCCCTCCCACAGCCAGAAGGTCGATTTCATGCCATCGAAACCCGCGTTTTCCAGCAGCGGCGCGAGGCGATCGCGCTCGAAGTTCATGGGCACGTAACGGATGTCCACTGCTTTTGGCGTGATGAGGCGGGCCGCGAGCATCGACGCGCGCTCGCGCTTCCAGGCCTGGCTTGCGGGATGGTCCACTTCGAACACGATCGTGTCCTTCAATGCCTCCAGCCGCCAGGCGCGGCTATCGAGGCCCGCGCCGAGAATCACCAGTTGTTCCGGCGCCGCGCCAGCCGCGATCGCCCGGTCCAGCATCACGGTGCGGAACTGATTGAATATCCCCATCGCGCGATGCCAGAACGGGTAGGGTGATCGCCGGGCGCCGGTATCCACCAACACCCGCGCGTGATTCACTTTTCTTTGCCACCGTTCGGGAAGAAATTCGACGGCCATCGGATCCGAAAACCCGGGCACAGACGGTGCAAGGGTTCCCAGCGCTCGATTGTAGGCGACAAATTCCGCCGTCCGGCTTCGCTCTCCGCGGCGCATCAGGATATTGTACGCGGGCCACGGCCGCGAGGTTCGCCGATCTTTGTTGAGGTTCGCCGATCTTTGTTTACGATCTTGCGTTGCACCTTCGAAGTTGCCATGATCGAGCTATGGCTCCGGGCAACAAAACGGGGTTCGCGTGCGGCGATCGCATCGGCGATTATGAAGTCCTGGCGCCGCTCGGGGCGGGCGGCATGGGTTCGGTCTATCAGGTCCGTCATGTGATCTCGCAGCGCGTGGAAGCTCTGAAAATCATCCTTCCCAACGCCGCCGGTACGCCTGAAACGGCGGAGCGCTTTCTGCGCGAGATCCGTCTTCAGGCCAGCCTGGAGCATCCGCACATTGCGTCGCTACATAATGCCTTCCGCGTCCACGATGACATGGTGATGGTGATGGAATTCGTCGAGGGCGCAAGCCTGCGCGAAAGGTTGCGCGCGCCAGGAATCACGCTGGGCCAGGCGCTGGAATACGCGGGGCAGGTGCTGGCGGCGCTCGAGTACGCGCACGGCCACGGCGTCGTCCACCGCGATATCAAGCCGTCCAACGTCATGATCGCGTCTCATGGCATGGTAAAGCTGCTCGATTTCGGGCTTGCTGCGTCGTTGAATTCGAGCACGGCCGATCGGGACCTCACTATTACGCAGCCCGGCACGCTGCTGGGTTCGCCGCATTACATCTCACCCGAGCAGGCACGCGGCGAGCGCGCCGACGCGCGGTCCGACATATACTCGACGGGCGCCATGCTGTACGAAATGGTGACCGGCCATACACCGTTCGGGCGCTCTGGCGCATCCAGCGCCTACGCCGTGATCGCCGCGCACTTGCAGGAAACGCCGCAACCGCCGGCTGAATTGAATCCGCGAGTCTCGCCGGGATTGGATCGCGCAATTCTGAAGGCGCTGGCAAAGAATCCGGCCGACCGTTTCGCGAGCGCGGCGCAATTCCGCGCGGCGTTGCAGTCCGTGGACACCGATGGCATCCGGTTGAACGACACCGTCACCGTGGCTGTTACGCCGGCGACGGACAGTTCCACACCGAGCGCGGAGGACCTCGATCGCGTTACCAAAGAGCTGGCCACCTTCATCGGGCCGATCGCGCAGATCCTGGTGCGGCGCGCCGCGCCCGAAAGCCGCACCTTGAACGAGCTGTATCACAAGCTCGCGCAGGAAATCGGCTCGGCCGGCAAGCGCGAACAGTTCCTCGCCGGAATGCCGCCGGCGCGGCTCAGCCGTTCAGCAGCCGGAACGCCTTTTGCAGGCTGACGAACATCCGGTTGAACGACGCGGTCAGTCCGGCGATTTCGTCGCGGCCCTGTACCGGCAGCTCAGGAACCGCCATGTCGCCGGTGCTGATGCGATCGGCCATCCGCGAAAGCTGGCGCACGGGCCGGATCACCAACAGGACCATGGCGGCATCAATGGCCGCCAGCAATACCACCAGTCCCGCGGCCAAATACAGAATCAGCGTGCGGAACGCCGCGTTCGCGAGTTGGACCGGCACCGCCATGGGTACCGAAACAATTTGTGCCGCCACTGTTTCGTCCGGTTTCCACCCGAATCCGTTCACGCTGCCGTAGGTCTGAATGATCGCCGCAGGAGCTTCCGCGGGCTGGCTGTGACACTCCATGCAGGCCTGTTCGGTGGTGATGGGCCGTGCGATGTAAAGCATGCGGCCGGTGGGCGTCTCGCGCTCCCCCACCAATTCCTTCTCGCTGGGGTGATTGCGGAAGTAATTGATCAAGTCCGCTTCCCAATCCACGGCGCGGTCGCGCAGGTTCGACGGATTGAGCGCGGCTTCTTTATAAGAATATTCTGGATACTGTTTGCGCAGATAGTCGAACGTGACCGTGGCGGCGTAAAAGGGGATGGTCTCGGGGAGAAAGCGCGTCTGGTGCTCAGGCAGTTTTTCGAGCAGCGGCGCGAGCTCGTTGGCCGTGTAAGCCCGCGTGGAGCGCGCGCTCTCGATCATCAGCTCGGCCTGCTGGACGACTTGGCCGCGGGCATTCTGCGTCAGAAAGCGGCGCGCCGTGAACGCGATCAGCACCGAACCCGCGCCGAATAACGCGATCAAGATGAGATTGAATTTGGTGAGCAGCTTCATCCCGCAGAGAGTATAGCGCAGGTGCGCTAAAATCGACGCGATAAAATAAAGATGGCATGGCTCCGCGCTGGTCCCGAATCTCAGCTTTTTTGGCGGGTTGCCTGATCCTCGGCAGCCTGTTTATGATCTTCGTCGCAACGCAGAACTTCGGCACGGTGGATCGGGTGCTGGCGGCCCCGCCGGAACAGGCCGCGCAAATGCTTCAAACGCTCGGCCCCGAAAATGCCCGGCTGCTTCTGCGTTACCTCGCGGGCGAGGAGAACCGGCTGTTCTTCACCAGTTGGGAGCTCGCGCAAATCGTGCTCGGCGCGCTGCTGACCGCGGCGCTGTTGCTGGCCATGAAAAGCCGGCTGATGGCAGGATTATCGGGCGCGGCGTTGATCGTCGTTTTATTCCAGCATTTTCGCGTGACGCCGGAGATGATCGCGACCGGCCGGCTGATCGATTTCGGCTCGGGCATCGGCTCGGCCGCTTACAACCAGTTTTGGCGGCTGCATGGATTGTACGGCGTGCTGGAAATCGCGAAGCTCGCGCTCTGGATCGCGACCGCTGCCATTCTGCTGTTCAGCCCCCGCCAAGACCACGCGGCCTGTGGAAGTGGAATCGCTGGAGGGTCCGTCGGTCGAGTCCAGCTTCGCCGAGCCGTAGCTCATTCCTGATCGCGACAAACGTCGTCCATGATTTCGGCGTCCAGCTTCTGGAAATAGCGCGTGTAGGTGTAGGGTTTCGCCAGCGCCTTCGGATCCTCGGCCGTCATTTTATATTCGAGATAGCGGCCGCCGGGAACCGGACGAATCCGCTCCACCAGGTGCAGAGCGTCGCTGTGTTGAGCGCCCTTGCCATTCAACCACGTTTC
>JASIGB010000390.1:0-7175 GCA_030045355.1 Bryobacteraceae bacterium | reverse complement strand
ACCGACGTTGGGCTTCCAACCATCCTCTGTGGTCATCCGTTTGAGCATTTCGTCCCAGATCGCATCGTCTGGCCAGCGATCGATGTCCTCGTCAGGCGGCACCTGAAAATACAAGCGCGTGATCTTGGGCGAGCGCATGCTGAACAACGCAAAGCCGCACTCATGATACGTGTAAACCAGAGCTTCGGACGACGGCGCGGCTTCAGCGAGAATGCCCAGCCATCCGAAGGGATAGGTTTTGTCGTAGAACCTCACCGCTCTCTCCAGCGCGGGACGGCAGATGCCGTGGAAGCCATCGCAGCCGGCGATGAAGTCGCAGGTCAGCTCCTCTTGTTTGCCGTTCGATCGAAAGCGAATGGAGGGTCGCACGGAATCGATGTTGCGTATGGAAACATTCTCGACTTCGTAATAGAGCGGACGGCCGGTCGAGACACGGGCTTCGATCAAGTCCTTCACCACTTCGTTCTGCCCGTAGACGTAGATCGCCTTGCCGCCGGTAAGTTCGGCGAGCGGGACATAGTGGCGCCGGCCCGCGAAGCTCAAGAAAACGCCGTCGTGCCGCATGCCTTCGCGCGCGAGGCGTACGCCCACGCCGATCTCGGTCATTAAGTCGGCGGTGAACTGCTCGAGCACGCCCGCGCGCACGCGGTCAATCACATACTCCCGGCTGCGGCTTTCTAGAATGACGGAATCAATTCCCTTCAAGTGTAGGAGATGACCCAGCAATAGTCCCGCGGGCCCCGCGCCGATAATTCCAACTTGTGTATGCATTCGATTTCCCTATCTTTTCAGATCTAGCGACAGCCCGCGCGCGGGAACAAGATCGAATTCTTCTGGAACGATACGGATTCCTTATTGGAGTTTAGAGGATGCTTCCTATACAATCTAGGCCATGATCCAAAGGATGCCCCGAACTCTGCTAGTGGCCCTGTCGATCGCTGCCGCCGTGGCCTATGGCCAAGAGCAACGCGGTGGACCTCCACCAGGCCCGGGCGGCTTTGGCTTCCAGCCGCCGCTGGGAATAACGCCGAAGCCCGCGATTGCGAACGCCAAGCCGGTGCGCTCCTGCGAGAGTCTGGCGATGGTCGCTCTGCCGCACACGACCGTTGAGTCGGCCGCAGTGGATCCGGCCAATCCCGGTATCTGCCGCGTGACGGCGACCACCACGCATCCGCCGGCAGGCGACAAGGTGACCATCTGGATCGCGATTCCGACATCCAATTGGAATGGCCGGTTTCTGGGCACCGGCGGCGGCGGATTTCTGGGTGGCATGCCCGCGGGCGTAAACCAGCCCGTCGCGCTGGGCTACGCATCCGGCGCTACCGATACCGGACACGAAGGCGGCCGGGGCACTTTCGCCCTGGATGCGAACGGTCATCTGAACTGGCAGGCCATCCGCGATAACGCGCACGTTGGGATTCACGAAATGACCGTGACGGGCAAGGCGCTCACCGAAGCCATGTACGGGGCGGCCCCGCGGTATTCCTATTTCTACGGTTGCTCCACCGGCGGACGGCAGGGGCTGATGGAGGCGCAACGCTATCCCGCGGATTACAACGGTATCGTCGCGGGAGCACCGGCAATCAACTGGCCCAAGCTGATGATGCAGTCGATCTGGGGAACACTAGCGATGGAAGTTGCGGGAGATGCGGTGCCCGCATGCAAGCTGGCCGCTGCGACCAAAGCCGCCGTGGAAGCCTGCGACGAGTTGGATGGCGTGAAGGACGGTGTGATCGGCGATCCGGATCGCTGCCATTTCGATCCCAAGGAACTGGTCGGGACCTCGGCGGGAGAATGTGGCACGTTCACTGAGGCCGATGCAGAGGTGATCCGCAAGATATGGGACGGCCCGCGCAAGGAAGATGGAAGCTTCCTGTGGTACGGGCAAACTCGCGGGGCGGATATACGGGCGTTGGCCGCGACGCGAGGTGATCCTTTGAAGCCGCTTACGTTTGCATTCACGACGGACTGGCTAAGGTATTTCATCACCGAGAATCCGCAGTACGACGTGTCCGCGATTACGCCGGACGCTTACCACCGTTTCTGGGACCAGTCGCTCGAGGAGTACGGGCTCGTGATCGGAACCGATAACCCGGATCTGACCGCGTTCCGCGACCGCGGGGGCAAGGTGGTCATCTGGCACGGCGGGGCCGATCAGTTGATCACGCCGCAAGGAACCATCGATTACTACAAGCGAGTTGAGCAGCAAATGGGAGGAGCGAAAGAGATCTCGCAGTTTGCACGCTTGTTTTTGGCGCCGGGCGTGGCCCATTGCGCCGGAGGCGCGGGGCCGAATCCCTATGGTCAGTTAGATGCGCTGCGCTCCTGGGTGGAGGACGGGAAAGCGCCCGCGACGTTGACGGCCGCTCGCCGTGATCGATCGGGGGCGATTACGTCCTCGCGGCCTTTGTGCCAGTATCCGCTGGTAGCCAAGTACAAGGGCAGCGGAAGCACCGACGACGCGGCCAATTTTGTGTGCAGCAAGACCTATTAGGACAACCATGAGACCCAGCTTCTTCAGTACGCTGTTATTTTTGCCGGTGGCATTCGTCTTCTTGCCGCTGGCGCCCGCGCAAGCTCCCGCGCCCGGCCAGTTCCAGCGGGCCGCGCGCGACGGCAAACAACGCGTCCAACGTGACGAGTAGATTTAGGTCCAAGCCGGCGAGGTCCATAATCTTGTGCCGGAAGGGTTACTTGCCACCGGCCCGCTGGGGCGGATTTTTCAAACTCGTATACACCGCTTCCACGAACTGGGTGGTTGTCCAGGGGCCGGACTCCGCTCCAAACCGGCCGTCGTAATCCGCCGTGACCCGCGCCGCCTGCACGCGATCAAGCGTGGCCCCGCTTCGAATTAAATCCTGGACGCGGTCACGGATGATCACTAGCATATCGCGGTACTCGGCGACCTCCCATTCATCGCAAAGGCGGCCATGGCCGGGCACGACCAACGTACCGCCCTCCTCATCATGCTGATAGACAGTGCGATGGAGGATGAAATTCAGGGCCTCGATCTCGCCCTGGACGCTGCCGCCGTTCTTCACATCGATGTGCGGATAAGAAACCGTGCTGAAAATGTCGCCGGTGGCGATCACATCCGAGCGCCGGAAGTGAACGATACTGTCGGCATCGGTAACCGCATTCGGCAGATGGAAGATTTCGATCGCCTCACCGTTGTGGAACTTGCGGCGGCGGCCTTCGAGAAACGTGTCGCTGGGCCATCCATCCGCGGGCATTTTGAGCGCCTCCAAATGGTTCTGCACATTTTGCTGGCCAATGATGGTAGCACCCTTACCAGCGTCGGCAAATTGCCCGGAAAAGAAGGAACCGACCACGCTAGGATCGAAACCGGCCGCCCGCAGCTTCGCATTGCCGCCTGTCAGGTCAGCTTGGAATCCAGTGTTGACAATAAACTGAATCGGCTTGTCGCTGAGTTTTCGCACAGCCGCGATCACTTTATCGGATAACTTCCCGGCGCCCGAATTCACGAGCATGGGCCCTTGCTCGCCTACCTGCACGGCGATGTTCCCGCCGTCGCCGACCAACATGGAGATATTCCCTTGCACCGGCAGGACGTGGATTTCGCCGTCGGGCGGCATCGTGTCGAAGGTGCGGCTGGCTGGTGACGGCGCTGAAGACGGCACCAACTCGGCCTCCGCCGCGGAGGCCGCAGCTTTGGGATCGCTCAACTGATCGAGTAGTTCCGGGTACATCGTTTCCGGGCCTCCCAGCGTACCCAAGAAAGGAATCTTGTTTTTGTCGGCGAATTCGCGAGCGAACGGATGCCGGCCCCAAAAATAACTCTCCACCTGGTCCTCACGCCGCCCAATGATCTGCTCGCCATCGTCACAAGCATACAGCCAGTCATCGGGTTCTTTGATGTTGCGGCCGAGCGTGTAAGTCCGGCTGAACGGCTCTGCCAAATACACGGGATCATTCACCACCGAAAGATAGGTAACCCGGTCGCCGTGCCGGACGAAATGCTCCACCACAGTGGCTTCGTCGCTCTGCGGGACGCCGTTGGCGCGAATCCATCCGCGCTTCAGGTGTGTGGTGTAGACGGTCAAAGCATTGCCTTCGTATTTGCCGGTCGAAAATCCCGCCCAAGTGTGTTGCGCGTAAGGGGGAGGATGCGGGCGATCGTCCATCCAGATGGTGCGTGTGCCTTCGCTGATCTGCCAGTAGTGTTTGATCGCGACAAGGCGCTGGGTGTCAGGATCGCGTACCTCCCAGAAACGCAGATTTCCGGGCTGGTTATAGGTGTAAGGCGGCACGTAGCCCATGCATTGATGCTGGCGCCCCTGGATTCGCGAGGAGTTCCACGCGAGCGCATAGAGCCGGCCCGCCTCATTTAGCGGAATCCCTCCGTATTCCACCAGCGCGCCCGCGGCGGTAATCAATCCGGAATCTTGCCCCGGCTGCGGATACCAGGTTCCGGAAATATCGATGCCCGCGGGCTGTCCAGTGCGTCCGGCGAAGTCCAATCCCTGGGCGAAGACCAGCGCAGTCCATAGCAACGCCAGCGACGTGATCAACGCGACCAATATGCCCATTTTCTTCATTTCGTCCACCTATTTCACCGTGCAAGGGCGCGGCTTCCATCCGGCACTGTCCGGTTGTTTTCGATAGTGCGAAGCGGTCAGATAAGGTTGAAAAAGATACGCCGGATCTTCCACCGTGGTGGTGACTACCAGATAGGCGTTGCCATCGGGTTCGTTCACGCGGTCCAGGTATTCGATTAGCGTAGTGCTTGCGCTGTACGGCACTCCGTTCTTGCGCAGATAACCGGGACGCAGGCGCGTGGTCACAACCTTTAGCGATCCGACCGGCGCGATTCCCCTTCCCACCGGCACCAATTCCCACGATGCTTTCGAGTACCCCTGCCAATCGCCGCCGCCAGTTTCCGCCGAATTGAAGCGCAGCAGTCGTGTCTGCTCGCCATTATCGGCGTCGATGCGCAGAGTATTGTCATCCTGCCAGGTGATGCGCAGATGCCCGGGGACTCGCATGATGGCCGGCGCACCGTAGCTTTTGCATTGCTCGCCCGCGGCTTCATCCTTGGCCGGATCCCACGCGTCGGCGATTTTCCGCCCGGCCGGATTGAGCAGGATGCCATTATAATCTCCCTTGAGCGGCGTCACCATGCGATAGCGCCAGTCCTCCGTGACAACCGATACCCAGAATCCGGTGATGTCATAGAGCGAGGCTGCTTTTCCGGTTCGCGGCGCCGCAGAACCAGGGCCAAATTGTGCGTTAACGCTCAACGTGAGCAACAACGCGACCGCAGCGAGACGCAGCGCCATCAGATGCCTTTTCGCCTCGCGATATTGACGTCCGTACAGGCGCCCATCACTCGAAGGAATTTCTGATAATCGCTCCGGCCGATCACAAACGGATTCGGCTCGCCAGGTTTGCGCGCCTTCAATTGGTCCAGCTTCGCCTGAATGGGATCCATCAGCGGGTGATTCTGCAGCTCCACTTCCACCTTGGCCTTTCGTGTTTCCTCCTCGAAATGGACGACGGACTTTGCGTAGGTCTGCAGGCCCTCGTCGGAAACGATCCCGGGCGTGAGGACGGTACCGGCGTACATCGCGGCCATGTACGTCTTTCCGGTATCTTTCACCGGAAAGATAAAGCCCATCGACCCCGGCGTATGCCCCGGAACGGCGAATGGAGTCAACTTGAAATCGCCCAGCACAACAGGTTGCCCCTCTACCAGCACCTGATCATGCTTCGGCAACGGCGCAGGAGGGCCTTTACCACCGCGTGCTGGAGCATGTTCCATCAACTGCCAGTCGGCTTCTGAGATATAGATCTTGGAGCCGAAATGCTCTTGAAAATAGGCGGTGCCTCCGAAATGATCGGCGTGCCCGTGGCCGACCACAATGATTTTCACCATCGCCGGGTCGAGACCGAGCTTCTGAAAGCCCGGGAGGAGCTGGGTTTCGGTTTGGTCCGGCGATAGCGAATCGATCATCAGAAGCCCCGCGGACGTTTGGATTACATACACGACGGTGCCTTGGTTGCCGATCACGTACACATCGTCGAAGACTCTCGTTGGTTCAATTGGCGGATCGGAGGGGCTGTTTGGACGAGGCGCCTCGCAGAAGAAGTGTTCTTCTCCGGCCCACCTTGGGCCTCCTACCTTCTTCGCCTTCGCGATGAGCGCTTTCACTGCCTCTGAGTCCGGCTTCGCGGGTGCGGGGGGCGGCGACTGAGAATACAACAGCGCGGTGGTGACTACGGCAACGGCAATGGCGTTCTTCATTTTGTCCTCGTTCGCGCGATCCCCGTTAGTGGATCACTCCGCTCGCGGGATCGCGAATTCGCTTATCAAATAAATCTACTTCATCCGGGGGTGCGCAGACATCCTGCAGCGGCCGGTCCATCCCTCGACGGTCTTGATGGTGTCCTTCTCCAGCCTGCGAAACTTCTTCAAGTCGCTGGTCCACGGTGCAGTGTAGATCTTCGGATCGTTGATTGTCATCGGCAATTCGAGTACGTCTCGGGAGTTCTGGGCTGAACCGCAGCAATACCCGCGCCTGCCATGGCTACAAAGAACAGCCGAGTGTGTGAATCTCTCAGGACCACGAGAACGAAGAAGTCAGCATAGGCCTGGCAATCGATTCGGCACAATCGATTGTTCCAATGATTTGTATCGGCTAGACCGATACATGTGTCACGCCGAGACTGTGACGCAGCTACCTTCTGCGAATGTTTTCTGAAAGAATAGATCACCGTGAAATGGACTCGTCGGCAATGCGTACGAATCGGCCGGACTGCAAAACCGTCCGCAATCATTTTGGTGACTTTTGGCGTGATCGCCACGGCGCAGACGCCCCCGCCGCCCCCTGTGCCGACTGTGGACGGCTACATCGCTGCTGCTAAAGTTGCCGCCGGGACGGACTGGGCCGGAACGTTGGTCCGCATGTGTATTCCCCCGCCATCGGGCGCCGGCGGCCCTCCTGCCCTGGGCCGAAACGTCCCGGCACGCGAGACATGGTACGCGGAACCAGCCAAAGTCGCCGACAACTTCTATTTCCTCGGCACCAAGATTCACAGCGCGTGGGCTCTGGTCGGGGATCAAGGCATCATCATCATCGAGGCATTGTTCGACTACGCCGCGAACGACGAAGTCCTGGGTGGGCTCAAAAAGGTTGGGCTGGATAAGAATAAGG
>JASIGB010000389.1:0-6073 GCA_030045355.1 Bryobacteraceae bacterium | reverse complement strand
CGTCGACTCCATACGGCGAGCCGATGCGGTGCAACTCGGCGGGCCCCAGAAAACGCCGCGTTCCGGGCGCGGGCGAATACCCGATCACGGTGTCTCCGGGAATTTTGCCACGAAAGGCCGGCACGGCTCGCGCCAGATCCTCGCCGAAAATGCGGTCGTTCGAAATGATTTCACACGGTCCGGAATGCATCATCATGCCGAGAAGGAGAAGCCATACGTTCATTGCTTGAGATTGTTCACCTGCTGGTACATGTCATCGGCCGCCTTCACCACCTTCGAATTCGCTTCATACGCGCGCTGGCTGACGATGAGGTTCACAAATTCCTGCACGATACTGACGTTGGATTGTTCGATATAGCCTTGGAGCAGCGTGCCCTGTCCGTCCTGGCCGCCCGGCGGACCGATCACCGGAGCGCCGGATGATTCGGTCTGCTGAAACAGGCTTTGTCCCAAGCTGTTCAACCCTGACGGATTGGCGAAAACAGCCACTTGGATCTGCCCGGCCTGCTGCGCGGTAGTCTGGGCGGGAAGCGTGTAACTCACGGTTCCGTCGCTCGCGATGGTGATCGAAAGAGCATTCTGCGGAATTGTGACCGGAGGGTCGAGTAAGTTCCCGTTGGGATCCACAACCTGACCCGTATTATTCAGGTGAAAGGTTCCCGCTCGCGTGTAAGCCAATTGCCCCGACGGCTGTTGAACCTGAAAGAATCCGTTGCCCTGAATCGCCAGGTCCAGGGGATTGTCGGTCTCCGTATAATCGCCCTGGGTAAAAATGATTTCGTTGGAAACCGCGCGTGTGCCTAAACCCAACTGCAATCCCGTGGGAACCAGGGTCTGCTGGCTGGCGGCCGCGCCCGGCTGGATCAGGTTCTGATAAAGCAGGTCTTGGAACTGCGCGCGCCGGGCCTTGAAGCCCGCCGTGTTGGCGTTCGCGATATTGTTCGCGATGTTTTCCACGTTGGTTTGTTGCGCGTTCATGCCGCTGGCTGCGCTAAAAAGTGCTCGAATCATTCCTGTCCCGTCCCTCCTGCCGTGTCTATACCTTTGCCACTTGCTCAATGGCCTGCTTGCTCATGTCGTTGGACAGTGAGATCGCTTTCTGCATCATTTCGAACTGCCGCGAGAGGCCTACAATGCGCACCGCTCCATGCGATGCGCTTACGTTGGATGCCTCCAGCTTTCCTTGATAGATCTCTGTTCCCGTTACCGTTTCCGGGTCCTGGCCGCTTGTATTCAAGAAATAACTGGAACCGAACTTAGTAAGTCCGGCCGGATTCTGGAAATTGACGATCTGGATGCGCCCATCGGATTTACCTTTCTGCGAGATTCCGCCGTCGCGCGAGACCTCCACCGGCTGCCCGGTATCCAGGCGAAAGGGCGCTCCGTTCTCCTGGAGTAGCGGATAGCCTTCGCTGGTGATCAGATTTCCGGTCGTCGAGAAGCGGAAGTTGCCGTTGCGCGTATAGAGCGGCCCCGATGGGCCTTGCACCACGAAGAAGCCTTTCCCGGCGATCCCGAAGTCCAATGGATTATTGGTCGGCTCCAGCAATCCCGGAGCGAAATCGGTCCATTGCCGTTGCAGCATGGGAACGCCCGACGTGCCGGAGTCATCGTCAGCGGCCATGGAAGAGAACAGCGTGTTGAATTCACCATCGGTCTTGTACCCGCTGGTCGACGAATTCGCTAGATTGTTCGCTACCAGGTCGAGCGCTTGCATGCGAGCCTGCATCGCCGCCGCCGCAAAAACACTGATCTGATCCATAGGAGCGAATGCCAGCGTTGCAAATGCGCGGCCAAAACGCGTCCGAAGGAAAAATCGTATAACTTTGTATCGCATTCGCGATAAGGCGAGTGAGCGATGGCGCGCCATCCGGCGAAAGTAAGTCGCTATTTGCCGAGTTCTCGACACCCGCTGCTGGGTAACGCGCTGAAAATCTGATTTCGCTGCAGTGGCCGCGAACCTGCATAAACAGCGCCGTGCTTGTCTCCGCGCCGGCGACTGCCGCTCTCGATGCGCTGTTCGCCTCACTTGCTCCCGCACTCGGCGGAGAGTCTTTCAGAACGTCCACAACATCGGCGTTTCAGAATGTTCTGGATGACCTGACTCTTTCCGATGACGCGGAACTTGGCGGCAATGCGAAGCAACAGAGCTCCGCGGTCCCTGAGCCGGCTTCCAAGAAGCAGTCGCAAGCCGCCACCTCCCTCACCGACATCTCCGCAATGCCGCAAACGGGCATCCAGCTGGCGCATGCGCGTCAGCGATCACCGGAAACCGGACGCAATACGTTATCGGACGACAATACGGCGTGCGATGCCGGGCCATCGCAATCGACCGCCGGCGATTCCGGATCGGCTCTCCCGCTCCACGAGCAGCCAGCCACAACAGGGACGGCATCCCAAACTGTACCGGCGGAACAGGAAGGAGCATTAGCCCACGCTACGGTCTCAACACCGCGCTTCACCATTTCTTCCGGAGCGCCCTCCAATGCGAAGCTGGTCGCGAAGACCGTGTTTGGCGGACAGGCGCTTACGAATCTCTCCTCGCGAGCAGCCATAGAGCCGGCCGCCGTTCGGTCGGCTTCCGAGACACATGCGACTTCTAAGAACGCAGCTGAGAATCAGACGGCGACGACGGCTGACGCCGTAGAAAACGAGCGGATTCCTGCGCGTGTCGCAGCAGCGTCGTCGCCGAAGACTCCGACGAAGGCCTCGATTTCAAATCCCGCTCCGCCGGTTGAGCGCTCCACGCCGCATTCAATCACCGGCTCGCCTTCGGCCATGCCGCACGTCGATGAGGAAGAGCCCGATATCATCCATCAAGACAAGATCGATCAGGACCAGCCGGAGGCGATCCTTACCACGCAGTCCGCAAAGAATTCGACGCCGGCTGCGCTTTCAGCTCCGGTCGCCCCAGAACAACTTGCACGCACGGACACAACACCGGCGGCTAGCGCATCCGCGCGCCCCGCGATTCGCCCCGATGGAATGATTCGTCCGGACGCAATTGCCAAATTGCCAATTGCGGCGAGCCCCGAAGTCCGGTCAGCCAACCTTGATGCGATCGGCACGCCCGCTGCCGGTGCAGGACGGGCGATCAGTTCCGAATCAACTATGGTTACTCCTTCTCAACAGCCGGCGGCCAAACCAAACACGTCCGCAAGCGCGTCCGAAACGCAGCCAGCGGCGCAACTCCCCGCGGGCGCGTCCAGCTTTACAACGCCATCCACGAAGCCGGAGTTCTTGACTGCTCTGGCCCCCGTGGCCGCTGGGTCGGAGCAGACGGCGCAGGCGCCGACACCGGAGCTGGCGGCCAATTCGTCCGCGGCGATTGCTAATCCCGATCCCGCCTCGGAGGCCCAGGAGCCGGCAACCCCCGCCTTGCCTGTCACCACGATGCCCGCTACAGCGCCGGCCATGCCTGCCTCGCCTGTCCCATCCATGTTCGCTACGACGCCGTCCCCAGTGGCGACTGCCCCACCAGCCACCGATCGGACAACGGCGCCCTCTTTGAATGCGCCGAGCGGGATAGCCGGCGCCACTCCCGCGGCGAAGAGTCCGCTCCTTCCGCAGGCTGAGAATTTTGCTTTCGCCGTGCGCTTGCTCGGCCAGGACGACAGTTCCAGCCGCTCTTCGGTTACTCAGCCCAGCGCGGCACTTAGTAATGGCGAGCAGTCACTTACTCAGGCCCTCACGGAAACGAAGCAGCCAGCGCCGCAGCCTCAGAATTCGCCGGCGCAGCAAACTGCCGCGCCGCAAGTTCAAAGCACAAATCAGCAGAACACAAATCAAGCGACCCAGGAAACGCAGCCCGCGGCTCCTACACCCGGCAAGCCTGAGACCGTCGCTCAAAACCAAACGGGAATCTCCGCCCCGCCGAATCCGGGGCAGTCGTCTCACCCAGCCGACACTCAGATGTTCCAGGTTCCCCAGCCAGCTACGCAGGTCGAGTCCCCCGCGTCCGGTCTCGAACACAGCGAAGGCGCCGCGCCCGATGTGCCGCTCGCGGCGCAACAGGCGCGCTTCGCTGCTCCCGAGTTACCGAGATCATCCGCCAGCTCCGAGATTCTCTTGCACCTGACCAGCGACGGTCAAACGCCGGCGGCGATCCGCGTGGCCGACCGCGCCGGATCGGTGAACGTGTCGGTGCACGCGGCCGACCCCGTCCTGCGAGAGTCGCTCCGAACCAATCTCGGCGACCTGTCGGCGCAGTTGAACCTACAGGGGTGGAAGACGGAGACAACAAAATCGGCCGCGGTCGCCGCGCACTCCGACAATCCGCAGGACTCGCACGCGGGCGGCCAGCGCGGCTCCGGACAGCAGGCTTCCGGAGGCGAACGGCAGCCGCAGCGTGAGCGCCGCGGCAACGCCGGCCAATGGCGTGAAGCATTCAACCAGCAGATCATAGGCAACCAAACCAATCCAGGAGGAAACCGCTAATGCAAATCATGGGCCCCTCGAACGCGACGCGCGCCAACAGTGTGGAAGATTTACTCGCCAGGGCCACCGGCCGCGCCACCCCCCACGCAACCAGCGGCACGAACGGAACCAGCGGAAGCAATGGAACCAACGGCACAAGCGGAACCGCCGCCCTGGGCGCGACGTCGGCCAACACCATCAGCTCATTGACCAGCCCGCAGACGTTTTTGCAGTTGCTGATCGCCCAGATCCAGAACCAGGACCCGCTCAATCCCACCGACAGCATTCAATTCGTGGGTCAGCTCGTACAATACGCCGAGCTGGGCCAACTCACGGGAATCAACCAGGGCGTACAAACCCTGGATGGCAGTAACTCGTCGTCCAGCAGCTCGTCCACAAAGTCGACGAACGGGACTTCGTCCTCGTAGCGCAGCGCAGAAGCATCAAAGAATTCCAGAAAAAGGAGCAACTCAGTGTCATCATTTTCCATCGCACTTAGCGGACTTACAGCCGATTCGGACGCACTCGACGCAGTCGGTAACAATTTGGCCAATTTGAATACGGTAGGTTACAAAGACACGGAAGTGAACTTTTATGACCTGCTGCAGCAATCCATCGCCGGCGGCGCCACCCAGATCGGCGGTGGTGTCTCGGCTCCGCAGACCGAGGCCGTATTTTCGCAAGGCTCCATCCAGTCCACCGGCGGCAATTACGACGCCGCCATCAACGGGAACGGATTCTTCGTCGTGCAGGACCCCAATGGAACTACTCTATACACGCGCGCCGGTGACTTCCAGCTCAACGGCCAAGGCGAGTTGGTCACCAACACCGGTCAGGTGGTGCAGGGTTGGAACGCGCAGAATGGCGTGGTGGACACCAGCGGGCCAATCGGCGACATTACCATTCCGTCCAACGCTCTGCAGACTCCCAGCGCCACGCAAAACCTTTCGCTCACCATGAACCTGAACGCGGATGGCACTGTCGGAGGATCCACCGGCACCTTCTCCACCTCGGTCGCGGTAGTCGACTCGCTGGGCGAGACTCAAAATCTGACATTCAACTTCACGGAACAGTCTCCGGGCAACTGGAATTACACCGTAACGATACCCGGGCAAGACGTTTCCGGCGGAACGGCCGGCACCCCCAGTCAAGTAGCTTCGGGAAGTCTTACGTTTGATGCCAATGGCGACTTGACGTCTCCCAGCGGTCCGGCGCAGGTGGCCCTCTCCATCTCCGGCCTGGCCGACGGCGCGAATGCTCTGAATGTCAACTGGAATCTGGCGACCGACAACGGCACCGGGACCCCTCTGATCACCCAGTATGCGGCCTCCTCTGCCGTTTCCGCCAGCAGTCAGGACGGAGTGCCCGCCTCGCAAGTGACGCAAGTTTCCATTGCCGACGGCGGCGCGATCACGGCGCAATTCTCCAACGGCAATCAGGTCGTCATCGGGCAGATCGCACTGGCCGGCATCAGCAATCCGGATTCGTTGATCGCGGTCGGACAGAACAATTTCGAAGTTGGAGCCGATACCGCCACGCCCGTGATTGGCGTTCCCGGCACCGGCACGCTTGGCAACGTGGAAGGCGGCGCGCTGGAATCTTCCACCGTCAATATCGCCAGCGAGTTCACCAACCTCATCGTCTATCAGAATTCGTA
>JASIGB010000388.1:0-2779 GCA_030045355.1 Bryobacteraceae bacterium | reverse complement strand
TCCAATGGCCATCAGCACCAGCGCGAGCCCCAGGCTGAAGGAAACCAGCAGCATCAGCCCCAGGCCAACGCGGCGCAGCGCGATCGCGGTGAGTAACAACACCAGCGCGGTTTCGCAGGGGACCAAGCCGCCGCTGGCGCCTAAAGCCACCAATCCGGACCAGGAGATTTCCTCCGGCATGTGCGTATGGCCGCCGGGACCGTGCGAGTGGGAATGCGCATGATCGTGGGCGTGATGGTGAGGATGGTCATGCGGATGATCGTGGTGAAGATGCTCGTGAGAGTGTTCGTGACTGTGCGCGTGAACATGAGAGTGCTCATGTTCGTGATCGTGAGAATGCTCCTGAGCGTGTTCGTGTAAATGCGCGTGGCCGGCGCGATGTAATCGCTTGTAAAGCATCCATCCGCCGATAGCCACGATGCAAAGCCCGGAGATCGCGCCTAACACTTGTGTCACGTGCTGCGGCACCACGAATTGGAACAAGAAGAGGGTGGCGAGCCCCAGCAGAAACACCGACACGGTGTGGGTAAAGGTGACCATCCCACCTAGGAACGCCGCATGTTTCAGTGTCCCGCGCGAGCCCACCAGATAGGCGGCCACAATCGTTTTTCCGTGCCCCGGCGTGAGCGCATGCGCGGCGCCGAGAATGAACGCGATGCCCAGCCCGGCCGCGATCATCCACGGCGTCAGTTCCTGTTGATGCAGGAGGCGGTTGAGCGCATCCGCGGCAGGTGCGGATGCTTGTAACAAAGCCACGGGCGGAAGCATCGCTCTAGCATTCTACCGCTTGCGCTGCGTCAAGAAACCCCATGCCACACCATTAGTCGCTAGCGACGCCGCCGGTTTTGTCTCCTTAGCGCTTTAGCGTTCGGGCGCAGCCGGCTGATCCACATTCAGCAGGCCCGGCCGATATACCGGCTCTTAGAACAAGCTATATGGCCCGGCCGCCCCGTCAGCGGCGAAACAAGCGGGTAGAGCATTCCGCCGCTCCTCCGATGCGCGAGATATCGTTGTAGCCGCTGCCGCGCAGGCGCTCCACAAGTTCCCCGGTGCCGGTGTTCATTCGTTGGAACCAGTACTCGGCGCACTCCATCATGATGTTGGATATCCTGCCCTCTCTGATGAGGCGATCTGCTCCTTGCAGAACCAGCGGTTCCAGGCCGTCCACGTCGATCTTCAAGAAGTCAATGTGACGGATATTCAATTCCTCGGCCATGTGGTCCAGAGTTTCCGTGCGGACCAGAGCTCTGCGGGGATTATCGCAAGGAACCATCGTGGCGGTGCGGATGTCGGCAGGGTCTTCATCCACCGTTCCGCCATATAAGAATCGGTCGCCTGGGCTGTCGGCCAGGGCGCATTTGATCGCGCGCGCACAGGTCAGGCCATTCTTCTCGATCATCCGGCTCAAGCGCGGAAAGGCATAGTCAGACGGCTCAAAAGCGAAGACCGAACCGGTGGGACCTACTAGCTGAGCAGCCAGCGCCGTGTAGTAACCTACGTTGGCCCCCACGTCGACGAAGGTCATGCCAGGACGCAGGATCCTACAGACGACTCGTGTTTCCTCGCGCTCGAAGGATCCGGCGTAAATGTGGCGCTGAAGGTAATCGGAGGTGTCCAGCGAGAACCAGGAACCGAAGATCAAGGCGTCGCGCGTGACCGCTCTCGGGACAATGAGTTCCGCCAGCTTCCCTTTGCCGCGAAATCGCAGTGGGCGGCATTGCGTTATGACGGTGTCGATGAAACCTTCGAATCCCCCGGGACGTGTTTTGGCGCCTTCCATTTCGGTCGTTGCGCGATTTTAACAGGAACCCTGACTCAAAGACAATAGAAGTTGTCCTAGTACATTCCACCCTATGCCTGGCTAAGCCCAACAAAGTAAGCCGCTATTGGCTTCATTTTTGCGCATCCGTGTACCCCTACCGTGACGCAAGACCGCATATCAAACTTCAAGCCGTTCCAAGGCAAATCCGGCTCCGGGGCGCTGGGTGAACTACCAAACCTTGCACGCGTTGGTGTGCACCATCGGCTGCCCGGCATGACAGGCGAACGCTTTGCCGAACTCGGGCAGGTTAGACACCACGCCGTTGATGCGATATTCATCCGGCGAGTGCTCGTTGGTGATGGCGCTCATGCGTTTGCTTTCCGCGCGCTCATCCCCGCAGGCCCATTGCGCCATGCCGATGAAGAAGCGTTGATCCGGCGTGAACCCGTCGATCGGCTGCAAGTTCTGATCCTTGGTCTCGGCCTTCCACGCCAGGTATGCGAGCCACGTGCCTCCTAGGTCCGCCAAGTCTTCGCCCAGCGTCAGCTTGCCGTTGATCTTGATGTCGTCGACGATGGTGTAGCCGGAATACTGATCGGAAACGCAGGCGGCGCGCTCCTTGAACTGCTCAGCGTCCATCGCGGTCCACCAGTCCTTCAAATTGCCGTGCGCGTCGAACTGCCGGCCCTCGTCATCGAAGCCGTGCGTCAGTTCATGCCCGATGGTCGCGCCGGTGTTGCCGTAATTCGGCGCATCGTCCATCTTGGGATCGAACAGCGGCGGCTGCAGGACGCCGGCCGGAAAATTGATGTCGTTCATCTGCGGATCGTAATAAGCATTCACGGTGGGCGGCGTCATCTCCCACTCCTTGCGATCCACCGGCTTGCCGATTTTGTTGAGCTCGCGCTTGGACTCGAACACCGTGGCGCGCTCGACGTTCCCGAAATAGTCGTCGCGCACGATTTTGATCGAGCTATAATCGCGCCATTTGTCGGGATACCCGATTTTGTTCACGAT
>JASIGB010000387.1:0-3289 GCA_030045355.1 Bryobacteraceae bacterium | reverse complement strand
TTTCGCGAGCTCCTGATTGCTGTCGACGGATCGGAGCCATCGCTACAGGCCGTGCAGATGGCTTTGCGGATCGCGGCCCTCTGTCCGCAATGCAAGATCACCGCATTATATGTAATCGACAAGCTGGTCTTGAATGAGCTGGTCCGCTTCAGCGCGCGAAGCCGCGCCGAAGTGCAAGCCGAGCTGGAGGCGCAGGGCCGCAAATATCTCGACTTGGCATCGAAGGAGGCCCAGCGGCAAGGGGTTCAGATCGCATGCCAGACGCAAGAGGGCGATCCATTCGAGCAAATCGTCGCAGCGGCCGATCGTCTGCACGCGGACCTAATCGCGATGGGCCACACCGGGCGGCGCGGCACCTCGCGCGTGCTCATTGGGTCAGTGACGCAACGCGTCCTGGACTATGCTCGGTGTCCTGTTTTGGTGATGAAGTAAGCGCAGTGGGGCTCCGGATGAGCCCGGCGCGGATGACCAATCGGTTGGGTGCCGATCCGACATAGTAGAACGGGTAACAGGTGATAAGCGTCAGAGTGTCGCGGCCCGTGGGCTTCAGCACGCTCACATCGCCGGGGGCCACGATCCTGGCCGATTCCACACGATAGCGGTACTCTCCGTCCAGGGTCTGGAGTTGAATGACATCGTTCACGCGAACATCGCGTAGCGGCCGGAAAAACGTGTCTCGATGACCGGCCAACGCGACGTTACCGCGCTCTGGGGGCAGAGCGGTTCCCGGCACGTGTCCGACGGCGCGGCGCAGAGTGCCGGCGTCCACTCCTTCTTGCACCATCGCGATGAGTCCCAACTGAGGAATCTCCAAACGCCCGAGGATGCCGGATCTTGGCCGCGGCGTTGGCGCAGACTTAAGAACGGGCGCTAGAAGATTGTGACCGAACGTGCGCTCTGCATTGGCCTGCCAGAGCGCCGTGCTGGTGTTGTACCAGATAAAAATATCGACGAGAGCCAGACCCGCGATGAGAAACCACCATTCGAACCATCGCAACCGGCCGGACTCGTCGTCGAGCCGCCTGATCTTTCTTTGCGCCGGCCTCGCAGGCCGGCTCCACACGGTGTGGACCTTCATGGTCCCCCCTCCTCCGGAGGGCCTGGCACCCCAACTCTCACCGGCCCTCCGGAGTGCGCCACAAGCGCCTTGTACAGTCTACGAGGCGCGGACCGTGCGCATCACCGCGAACGCAATCAGCGATAAGACGCCGGCCAATCCGATGAGCGGATAAGGGCTGGCGGTCTTGGGAAGCAGCGGCAAAGGCGTGGGCTCAAGCTTCGGCGCGAGCGGCGCCTGGGCGATTTCCACCGGCGCGGGCGCCGGTGCCTCCGCTACAGGCGGCGGTTCTACTTTTTCGATCGGCGCTGTCGCTAATTCGGCGGGTTTCTGCGCTTCGACGGCAGGAACCTCCGTTTTGGCAACCGCGGCAATCTCAGCCGCTTTCACCTTGGGATAGGCGAATTCCTGTCCGAAGTTATCGCCCGGATAGAACCAGGCTCGCAGCGCATGGGGCGTACCGGGAGCCGTCTCCCAGAACGTAAACACCGTACCTGCGGTTGGTTTCAAACGATAATTCGGGATCGCCAAGATCGTAGTGAGGACTTGGTTTTCCTCCGCATTGAAGATCTGCACGATGTGGCGGTCCGATGGCGAATCCACTAACTTGACTACATATGTTCCGGGCGGGAGCACGGTGCCCGGTACCTCAATCGGTTGGTTCACCGTCAGAGTAGTTCGCTTGTTCCATTGATCTGCCCGCGCCCGGGGCGCAAATGCAATTGCGAGCAGTCCAATGGATGCTAGCGCGAGAATTAAGCGCTTCATAGTCTTCCTCCTTCCAGCGGTCTGCCCTCTCGCTTTGGGCAGGTTTCCAGCAGTTCAACGGCAGATCATGCGCCAATCCATGCTCTTGCTTGGCTTGCCATCGCGTTCGGTGGAACGCGTGGCATAGGACCAAGGGGTACGGGCAAATACTGAGTGAAGACGCGCAATTGGCTGCGTTGCAATGCGCTATTCACTACCGTCTGTCGTGCACCTGCAGTGGTAGATGAACTGCTTACTTTCATGGCGAAGATGCTCCTGCAATGAACGTGATCGAAACACTCCAGCAAACCAACCGTTTGCGGCAACCAAGCGTTCCTTTGGTGGTCGATCTGGACGGCACGTTGGTGAAGACGGACTTACTGATGGAGTCCCTACTGGCGCTAATCAGACAAAAGCCCTGGTATTTGTTGCTGCTGCCGCTTTGGTGTCTGCGGGGCAAGGCGCAGTTGAAGCGCGAAGTGGCGCGGCGGGTCGAGTTGGACGTGGCAACTCTGCCTTATCGGGAGGAACTGCGGGCTTACTTGAAGCTGGAACACGATCGGGGCCGTACGGTAGTGCTTGCGACCGGCGCCGACGAGCTTCTCGCACGCGCAGTGGCCGATCATGTCGGAATATTTGACCGCGTATTCGCAAGCGACGGGAGAATCAATCTCACCGGCGCCGCGAAGAGCGATCTCCTGGTCCATGAATTCGGCACGCAGCAGTTTGACTACGCCGGCAACGGCCATTGTGACGTTGCCGTCTGGCGCACAGCGCGAAGCGCGATTCGGGTGCAGCCACGCCAGAATCGCTTGGCCGGTTACTGGAGGCCATTGCGGATGCAGCACTGGCTGAAGAACGTTTTGGTGTTCGTGCCGCTGCTGGCAGCACATCGCTTCGACGAAATCGGATTGGTGGCAAAGTTACTCCCGGCATTCGTGGTGTTCGGGCTGTTGGCGTCGTCCGGATATGTGATCAACGATTTGCTGGACCTCGCGGCGGATCGTCATCATCCATCGAAGCGTCTCCGTCCGTTTGCTTCCGGCGATCTCCCGCTCGGCTTTGGATTGTTTCTGATTCCGGCGCTTCTAGCCGCAGGCTTATGGATGGCAAAGATGATCTCGTGGCCGTTCCTCGAAGTGGCGGCAGGCTACTACGCCCTGTCCCTGGCTTATTCCATTCGATTCAAGCGCGTGGCACTGCTGGACGTGATCCTTCTGGCCGGGCTCTATTCCATGCGCATCCTGGCCGGTGCGGCTGCCGTGGCGATCTGGCCATCGCATTGGCTGCTTGCGTTCTCCACGTTTTTCTTCTTCAGCCTCGCGCTGCTGAAGCGCTACAGCGAACTGGTGATCATGCGCCGCGTGGACGGCGATCACGCCACCGCGCGAGCCTACGAGCTGGACGATAGCGAGCTGATTGCCGCGATGGGTGTGGCGAGCGGATTCCTGGCGGTGCTGGTGCTGGCGCTCTACATCAACAGCG
>JASIGB010000386.1:0-8538 GCA_030045355.1 Bryobacteraceae bacterium | reverse complement strand
ATCGCGGTTGGTGATCACGAACCGCACTCCCTCGATCATGCTCCCCTGGAAATTCGAGGACGCCGGGCGGAATCGCGTGGGATAGACCCGCACGCCCGGAATAAAGCGGCTGTTTAACAGCTCCGCCAACTCCGGGCCGTGAATCCAGTCGGCCCCGATTAGCTCAAAAGGGCTATCGGTTCCCCGCCCGACCGAGTAATTGGAAGAAGCTTCGAGCAGCGCAACCCCGGGATATAGCAACGCCTCGTTTAAGCTGCGCATATTGGGCGACGGATCCACCCAGGGAAGGCCGGTGGCGTCGAACCACTCCCCGCGATCCCAGCCTCGCATGGGAATCACGTGCAGATCCACACCCAATTTCCGCTCGGAATTCGCCATCCCAGCCAATTCTCCCAACGTCATGCCGTGGCGAACGGGGATTTCCAAGCATCCGGTGAAGGACTGAAGGTCTGAATCGAGCAAAGGTCCTTCCACGTGCACGCCCGTGATGGGATTGGGGCGGTCCAACACGAATAATGGCAAATGTTTCTGCGCCGCTGCTTCCATGCCATAGAGCATCGTGCAGGAATAAGTGTAGAAGCGCGCGCCCACGTCCTGAATGTCGAAGACTAGGGCGTCGACATTGTCCAGCATCCGCGGGTCGACGCGCTTCGATCGAGCGCGGTAGAGGCTAAAAACGGGTAAGCCGGTCGCGGCATCAGTGGCGTCAGAGACGTCGGGACGGTCTTCGGCGCCTTGCAATCCGTGCTCCGGGGAAAAAAGCGCAGTCACCTGGACGCCCACGGCGCGCATCAGATCGACGTTGCGCTGCCCGTCCCGGCTGATCCCGGTCTGATTGGTAATCAGCCCGATTCTTTTTCCGCGCAGCTCCGCGAATTGATTCGCGGCCAGTACGTCCAGGCCCGTGAGTACCTGCGCATTGGGCTCCACTTCGCGGTGCACGCCGGGACCAACGAGGGTCTCGTTGTACCCGGTGAGCTTCACTTCGGGCGTTGTAATGCCGAAGGACGCCGCCGCGATGGTCGCGACGCGGCTGCGCAGCGAAATAATGGAATGTCCGCGATGCGGGTGCACGACGTTGGTCAAAAGGATCACGTACGAGCGGCTGAACGGGTCGATCCACAGCGAAGTGCCGGTGTAGCCGGTGTGCCCATAGGAGCCGATGGGGAATAATTCGCCGCGATTGCTGGAATAGGGCGAATCGATATCCCAGCCCAGGCCGCGCAGGATCGGCTGGTCAGGGGGGGATTGCGGCGACGTGAATTTGCGTACGGTGGCCGCGCTGAATAAGCGCACGCCATTGCCTTGGCCCTCATCCAGCATCATTTGAGCGAATTTTGACAGGTCGGCCGCGGTGCTGAAGACGCCTGCATTGCCGCTGACGCCGCCCATGTAGCGCGCTGTATCGTCGTGGACGACGCCGCGCAAAGGTTCGCCCGTTTCAGGATCGATTTCCGTAGGCGCGATGCGTGGGCGCAGCGACGCGGGAGGCAGAAACATCGTGTCGTGCATCCCCAGCGGTTCGAAAACGTGCTCCCGCGCATAGACGCTCAGCATTTCGCCGCTGAGGCGATGCACGATTTCCGCGAGCAGGATGAAATTGATGTCGCTGTAGACGAATTGGACGCCGGGCGGCGCGGCGGGTTTGTCGATCAGGGCGCGATGAACACCCGTATCATAGCCCGACCAAGCCGGCTTGAGATCCAGATCCGGCCGGAGACCCGAGAAATGCGTCATCAGATTGCGAATGGTGATTTCGCTGTGTCCACCCTGAAATTCTGGCAGGTATTTGGTCACCGGGTCGTTCAGCCGGATCTGCCCTTGCTCGAACAGGCGCATGATGGCGGGCGTGGTGGCCACAACTTTAGTCAACGATGCGATATCGAAAATCGTGTCGAGCGTCATCGGCTCGCGGCGCGGGACCAGCGCGCGGCTGCCGTACGCTTTCTGATAGACCACGTGGCCGTCGTGCCCAATGAGCACCACCGCGCCCGGGATCAGCCCTTCGTGGATGGCGTGCTCAATCTCACGATCCACGTCGTCGGCGCCGGAAAATGATCCCGGACCCGAGCCCTGGGTAGAGAGATTTTGGGCGGAGAGGCCGGCGGCGAACAACAGCACAAGCGCGGCTTTCATTGCATTCGGGCGGCGATTTCGTCCAGAACTTTTGCGAGCTCGGCGTCTTTGGCGGTGATGCCCTGGGCGTCGTGCGTGCTGAGGTCAACGCGCACACGGTTGTAGACGTTGAACCATTCCGGGTGGTGGTTCATTTTCTCGATTGCAATCGCGGCGGTGGCCATGAATCCGAAAGCGTGGATAAAGTCGGCGAATTTGTATTCTTTGTGGAGCTTCCCCTCCACCACGTTCCATCCAGCGAGGGAAGAGAGCGCTTCGGCGAGTTCCGGGCCGGAGAATCTTCGCATGCTTCTATTATGGTCCCAGTGCGATCGGCGGCGGCCTTCAATTGTCACATAAATATGTGATACACTGGATTCGTGAAGGAACACACGAACGTCACTCTGAGCCTGCCCGAGGCGTTGCTGCGGCGTTTCCGCATCTACGCCGCGTCGCGCAATCAGTCCATGAGCAGCCTCATGACCAGCGCCGTCCGCCAGATGATCGATCAGGATTCACAGGCGCGCGCGGCCAGACGCCGCTTCATGGAACGGATTCGCAATGCCCCGGACCGGGGGACTGGGGATGTGATCCGGTGGACGCGCGACGAGTTGCATGAGCGTTGAATTCGTTGACACCAACGTCTTGGTTTACGCGCACCAGGGCGGTGCGGGCGTCAAACACCTCCTTGCTGGAGAACTGTTGGGCCGGTTGTTTGAGGATCAGAGTGGGGCCGTCAGTATACAGGTGCTCAGCGAGTTTTACGTGACGGCGATCAAGAAACTGGGCATGAAAGCGCAGGAGGCCGAAGAGATTGTCGCGGATCTCGGAAGTTGGACCATCCATCGCCCCGCGCATGCCGATCTGCTGCGCGCCTCGAAGATTCACCGCCAGCACAAAGTGAGCTGGTGGGATGCGCTCATCATTAATAGCGCCTTGGAGCTGGGATGCGCCGTGCTGTGGAGTGAGGACCTGCCATCAGGTCATCGTTTCGGCGGGCTTACGATTTGCAACCCTTTTGCCTGACGCTACACTATTGACATGAAGCAGCCGCCGGTCAAACGGGGCCTGCTCGGGGCGAGTTTCGCGATAGCCCTGTCCGCCTTTGCGATCCTCTCCGCCGCCGACAGCGATATCCCCAAAGAGTTTCACGCTCCCACCGCCGATCAGGATTTCATCAAACGCGACGCGATGATCCCCATGCGCGATGGCGTTAAGCTGTACACCGTCATCGTGGTGCCCAAAGGCGCGCATGATGCGCCGATCCTGCTGACCCGTACGCCCTACAACGCCACGGAGCGTACGATGCGCAGCAACAGCACGCACATGCTCGCGATCCTGCCGGAAGGTGACGAAGTCTTCGTTCGTGCCGGCTACATTCGCGTCTTCCAGGACGTGCGCGGCAAGTACAAATCCGAAGGCGATTACTACATGACCAAGCCAGTGATGGGGCCGCTCAACCACACCGGCACGGATAATGTCACCGACGCTTACGACACGATTGACTGGCTGGTGAAAAACACCCCCGAATCAAACGGGCGCGTGGGCATGATCGGGTCGTCGTACGAAGGCTTCACGGCGGTGATGGCGCTGCTCGGCCCGCATCCGGCGCTGAAGGTCGCGGCGCCCGAGAGCCCGATGGTGGACGGCTGGATGGGTGACGATTGGTTTCATTACGGGGCGTTTCGCCAACCGAGTTTCGATTATTTCCCGGAACAGACCGCTCACAGAGGCGAAGGCCCGAGCGTCCCGCGCGAAACGAACGACGATTACACCGAGTTTTTGCGCGCGGTTTCGGCCGGCAATTACGCGCGCGAGCACGGCCTGGATCAGTTGCCGTGGAACAACAAAGTGCTCGAGCACCCAGCGTATGACGAATTCTGGCAAGGTCAGGCGCTCGACAAGCTGGTGGCTGAGCGTCCGTCGCAAGTGCCCACCATGTGGATCCAGGGCCTGTGGGACCAGGAGGGCATGTGGGGCGCAATTCATTGCTATATGGCGCTGAAGGCGCGCGGGCAAGCCGAGCATAACTATCTGGTGATGGGACCGTGGCGCCACAGCGGAGTGAATTACGACGGCTACAGTTTAGGGCCGCTCAAATGGGACGGCGATACCGCTCTTCAATTTCGCCGCGAGGTGCTGCTGCCGTTTTTCGATCAATATCTGAAAACCGGTGGGCCAAAGGCCGCGACTCCGCATATCTTCATCTACAACACGGGCGAGAATCGGTGGGACCGGTTCCAGAACTGGCCGCTGGCTTGTGAGCAGGGCTGCGCCGCGCCGATGAAGACGCTGTATCTGGAGCCAAATTTCGGGTTGGCATTCGAGAAGCCCTCGGGCGATCCCGGTGCGTCGGATTCTTATGTTTCCGATCCCGCCAAGCCGATCCCTTATCTTCCGCGCCCGGTCCGTTTTGCCGACACCGCGCGTTGGCGAACGTGGCTGGTGAGCGATCAGCGTGCGGTAGTGGATCGCACCGATGTGCTGTCGTATCAAACGCCCGTGCTGACATCGCCGGTGCGCGTCAGCGGTGCGCCGATTGCTGATGTCATCGCCGCCACCACCGGCACGGACGCGGATTGGGTGGTGAAACTCATCGACGTCTTTCCGGACCAGGTCCCCAGCCAGCAGGAACTGGGCGGCTACGAGCTTGCGCTTTCCATGGATATTTTCCGCGGCCGCTATCGCGAGAGCTTCGAGCGCCCGTCGGCCATTCCCGCGAACGAGCCCGAGCGTTACCGCTTTGCGCTGCCGACCATCAACCATGTATTCTTGCCGGGGCACCGCATCATGGTCCAGATTCAGTCCAGTTGGTTCCCGCTCTATGATCGCAATCCGCAGACCTTCGTGCCGAATATCTTCTTCGCCAAGCCGTCGGACTATGTAAAGGCGACCGAGACAGTATTCCACTCGCCGGAACATCCCAGCGCGATTTTGTTGCCGGTGGTTCCTTGAGGCTTATTCCCAGGGACTTTTCGTTCCGTACGGCAGGCTCACGCCCATGGCTTCGATCTCATGAATCTTGCCCGCTCGGATTTTGAAAATCTCGCCGGCCTGCAAGTTCGACGTCCCGCCGTTCATGTGCACCACGTCGACGCCCGGCACTCCCTTGATCTTGATATCGTGAACCGCGCCGCGATGCTGGAACATCGGAAAGGCGTAAACTAATCCCTTTTCTTCTTCCACCAGACCGAGCCGGCGCGGCCACAGGCGCGTGATGAAGCTCAAGATTCCGCTATCCACCTGCGCCGTGCAGGTCAAAGTTCCGATAATCGCCATGGCGCGATCGTCGGCGGGTGATCCCATCGGCACCGGCCAGGGCACGGGCGTCGCATTGTGGGTGGTTTGGCCGCCGTTTTCGTGCCGCTCGCAATCCTCGGCAAAGGGCGCAAGTTCGCCGTTGCCGTGCTCGATGGATTCGAAATACGAATTGGCCGCGTTGATCATGTCCTCGCGCGGCGTGCGTTCGGCGGGCGGAACATCAGCGAGGAACGCTGCGCGCGGCGTGATCAGATTCTGCATGCGGTCCGGGCGCAGATTGCGCGCGAGCACATGCTCGATCTCGGTAATTTCTCCGTCCACAATTCTGAGCCGCAGTGCGATGATCAGCGGGCGCCCATTTTCTTTCATGACGCCGTAAAAGCCCACCTGGTTGGACTCAGGATCGACCGCATAGATCTTGAACGTCGAGGGCGCTTCCGATGCGCCCACCCAAAGCCCGTCGCCGATGCGAATTTCGGCCGTGTTTTCGGTGAATCGCACACCGCGCGCGAGCGGCAGCCCGGCGGGATCGTGTTTCACCAGCGCCGACAGATATTGATCGGTGAGCGCGATCATGCAAGCGCGATCGCAGTGCTTCCCCACCGCGAATGCGCTAGCGGAAAACACAAGGAATAAGGACGCAGCGACGATCCAGGATTTCATCAAGGCCGTATCTCCGGGCATTGATTATATACTGAAGCGCGAAGGAGACTTCATGGGGAAATGGAATTTTGCCGCGGCCGCTTGCCTGTTGCTCACAGTCGCGCTGGTGTACGCGCAGGACCGCCGGAAGGGCACCTTGACCGCGCTAGATTACATCGAGATCCAGCAATTGGTGAATGCCTACGGGCAGGACATCGATACGTGCACCAATAACGGCTACGATTACGCCGACCTCTACACCCCCGATGGCGTCTTCATCGACAAGTATTCCGACGATGCGTTCGCCAAAGGCGGTTTGCAGCGGGCCAAGGGCCGTGACGAGCTGGCGGCGGCATCCTGGGGCGGATCGAAGGGCTGCAAGGACATGCCCTGGAACGGCTGGAGCCACGTGATGACGAACCTGGTGATTACGCCGACGGCGGACGGCGCCACCGGGCGCTGTTACTTGATCATGTTGGGCGAAAAAGGACCGGGGAGCGTGGAGCGCGACGGCGGTTACGAAGACGTGTATGTGAAGACGGCCAAGGGATGGCGGATCAAATCGCGCACGCACGTTCGCAGCAAAGAATGGAGCAATCCGCTGTTGCAGACCGCGGACCGCAGATAACATGCGGTACCGGTTTGTCGGGTTGGCTCTCATGGCTGGCGGCCTGCTGTGTGCCCAGCCCCCAGCGGCGCGGCCATTCCAGATTGTCAAGCTGGATCCGGCGCTCGATGAAATTATTTCGCCCGATGCCAAGCTTGAAACACTTGCCAGCGGTTTTGGTTTGACCGAAGGTCCCGTGTGGGTCCAGCACGGCGATGACGGATATCTACTGTTCAGCGATAACGCGGGCAACAAGATTTACAGATGGTCGCCACACGCGCCGCTCGGGGTCTTTCTCGATAAAAGCGGTTACACGGGAAACGACGTAATGAACGTGGGCGCGCAGACCGTCACCGGCGGTGGAGTGGCGATTCTACTGATCGGCTCCAACGGCCTGACGCTCGATCCCCAAGGCCGGCTGCTGATCACCGCCATGACGGACCGGGCCATCGTGCGGTTGGAAAACGACGGCCGCCGGACCGTGCTCGCCGATCGCTACCAGGGCAAGCGCTTCAACGGGCCGAACGACATCGTTTGCAAGTCCGATGGCGCCATCTACTTCACCGATACGGTTTGGGGCATGCGCGGCGCGGAGAAGAGCCCCAGCCGGGAGCTGCCTTACAGCGGCTTATTTCTGATCAAAGACGGCAAGGTCACGCTGCTGGGCGCCGAGAAGGACAGCGACACGCCGAACGGCATCGCGCTGTCGCCCGATGAAAAGCATCTGTACGTCACGCTGGGCTTGTCGAAGACGGTGCGCTACGATGTGGCGCAGGATGATACCGTGGCGAATCCGGTGAAGTTCATCGACGCCGGGCTCGACGGCATCAAAGTGGACCGGCGCGGCAACGTCTATTCGGTGGTTCGCGGCAACGAGATTTGGATCACATCGCCCGAGGGCAAGCGCTTGGGGACTTTGCAACTGCCGCTGATTGCGACCGAGCCGCGGCCGCGCATCGTCGCGACTAATCTTGCTTTTGGCGATGCCGACAGCCAGATGTTGTACATCACGGCGTGCACGCATCTGTTTCGCATCCGGTTGAAAGTTCCGGGTGTCCGGCCTGGGCCGCAACGCTAGCATCGGCTGAATTGAAACCGGTTGGTGGATATCGGCCACCGCGATTTCGGGGCGCTCCCGCGCAACACAAACATTTCACGCCGGATTTGGGTTGGAATGCCAAATGCATCTTTCGTCGCGTCTGGAGGCTAACCGATGAAAACGAAACTGATCGCTCTTTTGATAGTCCTGGGATGCGCGGGAATGGCTTCGGCGAGGGTTGTGGTTGGAGTTGGCGTTGGTGTGGGTCCGGCGTACGGCTACTACGTCGCGCCGCCGCCTCCCTACGTTCCGGCCGCTCCGGCTTACGTGGCGCCGGCGCCTGGACCGAATTACGCGTGGATTGGCGGATATTGGTATCCGTATGGCGGGCATTATTTGTGGCATGCCGGATACTGGGCCGCGCGTCCGTTCTACGGCGCGCGTTGGGTTGCACCGCGCTACTACGGCGGACGCTACTACGGTGGACACTGGCGACGGTAACTAATCTGGACGACGCCCCTCGAAGGCATCCTGCAATAGCGCACGGATGCCTTCACGCGTGATGGGGCGCGGGTTGTAGTAAGGATTCTGGACGGCGATGGCGGCGGCCTGGTCGAGATCGCCTTCTTTGAGTCCCAGCGCCGCAAGCGACATAGGCGCACCGAGCGAGCGGGCGAGATCGAAGAGTCCTTGCGCGGCCGAGTTTGCACCGAGCGCTCGAGCGATGCGCGACATGGCTTCCGGGGCGGCAGGCGCGGTATAGGCCGTCGCATGCGGCAGCACCACGGTATGGGTTTCAGCGTGCGGAAGATGGAAGCTTCCTCCCAGCGTATGGCACAGCTTGTGATGCAGCGCCATTCCCACCGCGCCCAGC
>JASIGB010000385.1:0-5187 GCA_030045355.1 Bryobacteraceae bacterium | reverse complement strand
TAAAACTCTTGACAAACGGCGGAGTTGTCCATCCCGAGTTCTTCATCGAAGGGAGCGCGGGGAACTCGGGCTCTTGATCGCTCTTCCCCGGCGACGCGGATCTTGGCAGCAGCGATCCGAGTTTCGTCAGAATGGCGTTGACATAATCCATGGTCTCCGGGATGAAAGGGAGGCCCCCGGCCTCATCCACGCGCGTGGCGCCGGCATTGTACGCGCCGAGCGCGAGGGTGGGGTCGTTCTCGTATCGATCCAGGAGCGACTTCAGCAGCTTCGCTCCGGCCTCGACGTTCTGCTCGGGATCGAACGCATCATCGACGCCGTACTCTTCGGCGGTGGCGGGCATGAGCTGCATCAAGCCTTGTGCGCCGCGGGCCGAAACCGCGCAGGGACGCCCGCCGGATTCCCGATCGATCACCGCGCGCACCAGTGGCGCACCGAGGCCAGTGTTTTCCGCTGCCTGCCCGGCGAGCGCGTCGAGTTGTTCTTCGGGAAGCGGATCGCAATCCGTCACGCCTTGCGAGGCAGGCAAGGATGTCGAAGTGAAGAACGAATCGGAAATTTTGGAACGGACCGCGCCGGCGGCCGTTGCTTGCTTCGCCACGGCGGCACGCTGTTGCGCGATAGACGGCGCCATCGCCGCCTTTACGGACTCCTCGAAATTCGCCGGAGGCTGGGCGCAGAGCACAGCCCCCGAGAGCCACGCGAGAGCGGAGAGGCGGACCAGGAACGTCACGTTAGACCGCAATGGAGCCGGACGGAGGATCGCTGGCGTTGTAGCTGGTTCCATCGAAAGTGATTCCGGGAGCAACGGATACCGAACTTTGCAGGGCCGAGGGCACCCAGGTGTAACCGTCAGCCTCGCGCGTGTTGGTGGTGGTGTACGGATCCCAGCCCCACACCATGATCGGGACGTCGATGGAATAGCCTTCCTGCGCCAACTGGGTGGCCATTTGCACACGTTGATCGGCCGGTGCATTTTGCAGCACTTGGACGGCGGGTGGCTGCGCGGCCCAGTATGCTTGATCGAAAGCCTCCTGCGCGGTCAGAGCGGTGGAAGCCGTCGCGGTAGCACTGGACGCGGCGGACGCGGATGAACTCGCGGCCTCATTGGCAGCCGATGAGGAGTTGACTAACTGCAGAAAAGGATCTGAGTCGCTCTCTGCCGCCCCGCTGGATGTGCTCCCTGCGCTGCCCGCGCTCGCTGACGAAGTAGTCGGCGGAGGGGGAGCGGCGCGGGTGTATTTGTCCGAGGACGCCGGCGTGGGCGATTCGCCCGCCGAAGCGGCTTCCGACTTGGCGCCGGCCGCTTGGGAGAGAACGTCGCGGAATGTGTCGTGGGACCTGTCCCTGGACTTGTCGGAAGCTGCATTAGCAATCTGCCCGGGGGCGGTGCTGCTATCGGAAGACAACAAGTTGTTGAGCTGAACCATAATTTGACCTCCTTAATGTCATGAAATGTTCTCGCGCCCATCATGCTCTTGCCCCCATCAAGCGATAGATGTAGGCGAGGATTTCGGCTACCGCGCGATACAGATGGGGCGGAATGTACTGTCCAACGTCGACGGATTTATACAATGCCTGTGCCAAGGGCGGATTCTCAATCAGCGGCACCTGGAACTCCAGTGCTCGCGCGCGAATGCGCAACGCGAGGTAATTCTTTCCTTTGGCCACCACCAGCGGCGCCGCCATGCTGTCGTGGTGGTAGCGGATGGCGACGGCATAGTGCGTCGGGTTGACCACCACGGCCGTCGCCGTCTTGACCTCGTCCATCATGCGCCTGCGGCGCGCGTCGCGTTGCAACCGGCGGATGCGCATCTTGGTCTGAGGGTTGCCCTCGTGTTCTTTCATCTCGTCGCGAATGTCCTGCTTGCTCATGCGCATTTGTTTGGCGAATTTGCGCTTCTGGCGGAAGAAGTCGACGAAGCCGAAGAACAGAAAGAGAGCGGCCGCTTTCCATAGCAAATCCATACACAAGCCGCGCAGCATTTCCAGTCCCACGGCGAGGCTCGAGATCGGAATCGCGAGCAGGCGCTCTCCGCTCGAAACGACGATCCAGTAAATGGTTGCGGCGAACACCGCTACCAGCGCGACGGCCTGCAGCGACGACATCAATCCCTTCTGCGGCAGCGACTGCAGCTTAGAGATTACGTTGAAATTCGAAGCTTTCGGCGTCATGCGCGTCAGGCTGAAAGAGAAGCCCGTGGAGGCGAGCTGGAACAGCACGGCAGTCAGAAGCAAAATGCCGCTGGAATAGGCGAGCGGCGTCAGGGCGCGAGAGAGCGCTTCATGCCAGATTCCGATGAGTGTGGCGGGGTTCAGATCCCCGCGAAACGCTTGGAGGAACACGCCACGCGTCACTTCCTTGAGGCTCAAGAGCATGGCGGGACCGGTTTGCGCCACCAGGATCACAAAAACCGTGAATTGCAGGCCGCTGACGAAGTCGTGCGAGGACGCGAACTGACCCTCGCGCCGCGCTTTTAACAACCGCCGCGGTGTGGCCTGTTCGGTTTTTTCGCCCGAGGGATTCATGCGGTCACAATCCTAAGAGCCGGCCCAGCGCCGTGAAGGAAGCCTCACCGAGCTGTTGGAACAGCTTGGGAATCAGAAGAACTAATAAGCTCAATGCCGCAAGAGCGGTGATCATCTTGGCCGGAAACGCCAACGCGATGAGTTGCAGTTGGGAATTCAGGTGACCGAGCAGCCCGATCGACAAGTCGATTAGGAACAGGAGGGCCATCAAAGGCAGCGCCAGATGGACGCCTGTGGAGAAGATGCTGGAGCCGAGCATTACCAGCGCTTCGACATTGGCTCGTGAAACGACGAAAGCGCCGGGGGGGTGCGTCTCCAGGCTCCGCGCCAGGATGGTGAGCATCACGCGGTCGAACCCCATGGCGAAGAACAGTAGGCCGGCGGTTAATTGCGCCAGCATCAGGAGGACCGTGGAGTCGGCTTCGGTATTGGGGTCGATGGTGGAGGCATAAGCAAATCCCGCCTGCGTGCTGATGGCCTGCGCGGCGAACGTTACGGCCTCGATCAGGAACGCGGCGGCGAGACCGGTCGCGAGCCCGATCGCGGCTTCGGCCAGCATCCAGCCCGCCAACTGCAGCATGCTTTGCGGGACCGCATCGAGCGCCGGCCAGCGCGAGTACATGCCGAACGTCAGCACCATGGCGAGCGTGATCTTGGCGGCGCTGGGTCCGGCCTCCAAGCCCGGCAACGGCAGAAACACGAAGATTCCGGAAATGCGCGCCAGGACGAGCAAAAACCCGTACAGAACCGACGGCGGAATGGCTGGCGTGGGATGCATGAGGCTAATGGGTAAAGCGCCCGAGGTCGCCGAAGACGCCCACGGAATAAGCCGTCAATTGTTTCAGCATCCACGGCATCAGCAGCAGGAAGCCGAATAAAAAGGCGGCCAAACGCGGAATGGTGCTGAAGGCCGAATCCTGCATGGAGGTCGCGATTTGGATGATGTTGACGACCACGCCCACTGCGAATCCGATGACCAGCAGCGGCGCGCACAGCAGCACGGTGGTCCAAAGCGCCTGGCTGACGATGTGAACGGCGGTTTCAGGAGTCATAAGTCCTCAATAAAAAGTTTTCAAGAGCGAGCCGATCACCAGGTTCCAGCCATCCACCAGAACGAATAGCAGGATTTTGAACGGCGCCGAGATCATCACCGGCGGCAACTGCACCATGCCGACCGAGAGCGTGATGGAGGCTACCGCCAGATCGATGATCAGGAACGGCAGATACAGCACGGCTCCGATTTGGAAGCCGGCCTTTAACTCGGAGAGGATGTACGCCGGGACGAGGATCTTCAGGTCGAGATCGGCGGAATTGCGCGGCGCCGGGGACTTGGTCATCTCGACGCAGGTCTGGATGTCTTTCTCCCGCGTGAATTTCAGCAGAAAAGTCTTGAGCGGCTTGACGCCTTCCTCGAAGCCTTGCTGCCAGGGGATCTGGCCGTTTTCCACCGGTTCCCAGCCCCGGTGGTACATGTCCATCACCACCGGCTGCATGATCAAGAAAGCGAGAAACATGGAAAGCCCCACCAGCACCTGATTCGACGGAGCGGTTTGCGTTCCCAGCGCCTGCCGCAGGAAATGCAGCACGATGATGATGCGCAGAAACGGACTCACCGACATCACAACCGCCGGCAGTAGCGTCAGCAGCGTCAACAAAATGACGATTTGGGTCGGTGTGCTCAGCGTCAGCGTGCCGTTGGGATTGGGCGAGCCGAAAACTGGGATGGAAGCGTCCCTGGGCGCCGCTAACGCGACGGTCGCGAAGAGCAAAAACAGAAGAACAAAGCGGAGCTTGGTCATTGGCTGGACAAAGGGCTGGACCGGAACCGATCGCGCGAGAGCGGGGAGTTGGGATCCGGCATCGGCGTCTGCGGCGCGACGGACGAATCGAGCAGCGTGCAGGACGAAGGCGCGGTGGCGATCAGGACCGTGCGATCGCCCATCCGCACCAGGTGCAAGGCATGTTGCGCGGTGAGCGGCACCCGCTCTAACACTTCCACTCGCCGCCCGCCGCCCGAGCGCCGCAAACTCACCGGAAAGGATGCCATGCCGCGCCTCTTGGCGAACCACAACAGCGCACCCAGAAGCGCGAAGACCGCCAGCACCATCGTGATCTGTTCAGTGAGTTGCATGGCCCGCCACAGCGCCCTTTTGCAGCATTTTTTGGATTCGAACGGAGACCGTGTCGTCGATGACGATCACCTCGGCCTCCGCGACCTTGACGTTGCGCGCAAACAACGGGAACGGCGCGCCGGCGGGATGCTCCGTCCGCAGCACGGACCCCTCCTGTAGTTGGAGGATTTCCCCGACGGTCATCGAGAGCGTCCCCAACTCCAATTCCACGACGAACGGCAGCTCCCCGAAGCGTTGCAATACGTCCGAGGCGTTCATGTTACGACTGGATGTTCAGCAGGCTCTGCGTCATTTGATCGACGGTCGAGATCACCTTGGAATTGGCGTCATACGAATTCTGATAGACGATGAGGTTGGTGAACTCGCTGGCGATATTGACGGTGGAAGATTCCAGCGCGCCGCCTTCCACGTTGCCAAGCGTGCCGGTGCCGGGAACGCCAATCACGGGCGTGGCGGTATCGGCTCCAACTTCGAAATTGTTCTGTCCGACCGCGATCAACGAATCCGGATTGCTGATGCCGGCCAG
>JASIGB010000384.1:0-6631 GCA_030045355.1 Bryobacteraceae bacterium | reverse complement strand
CTTCCGCTCCGATCAGCATGTTCAGCGACTGCATGTGGGCCGAGACGTTTTGCGGAGTCAGCAGTTTTTCGGCGACCAGAAGTGCGCCGCCGGGCGGCAGAACGGCGACGATTGTGGTCAGCAGGCGGTTGATCTTTTCGTCGGACCAATCGTGCAGGATGCGCCCCAGGCTGTAGAGGTCGGCGGGGGGCAGAGGATCGGTGAAAAAGTCGCCCGCTATGGTGCCGGGATACAGGGCGGCCACTTCGGGAAGATCGAAGACCCGCGCGTCGATGTGGGGATATCGTTCACGGACTGCTTCGGCCAGATGCCCGCTCGCGCCGCCGAGATCGACGATGCGATGAAACCGAGCGAGATCGAACGCGGCTGCGACAGCGGGCGAACTGATGCGTCCGAAGCCGTGCATGCCTTTGAGGAAGTCGCGCTTAGTTTCTTCGGTGCGAAAGTAGCCGGCCCAGATTCCGCCTTGGACTCCGAACGTCTGGTTCCAGCGCGGCGTGCCTTCGCGGACTGCGTCTTTGAGATGCCCCCACATCGGGTAGAGCGCTTCGTTCGAATAGTGGATGTAGCCGGTGAGTGAATCCGGGCTCGCGGCGCGCAGATACTTGTCGGCTTCGGGCGTGTTGACGTATTCGCTGCCACGCTTTTCGAGCAGTCCGAGCGCGGCGCAGGCCTCGAGCAGGCGCGGGAGTTCCTTGCAATCGGCGGGACGTGAGCCGTCGAAGATGCCGAGTTCGACGGCGGCGAACATGGTTTTCGAGCGGCGGAAGGCTTCGATCAGTTCAATAATTCTGTCGGGTGTGGTCATAACCAATTGGTTTTAAGATGCGGCCTTCGAGGCGTACGATTCCGGGTTTGCCCTTTACGATTTTCCCGATGCGGATTCCGGGGGCTTTCTTGTGGGCGGGCGCGGTGTAGAGGAGTTCGTAGTCTTCGCCATCGTGCAGCGCTTGATCGATAGTGGCGCCTGGGAGCAGGGGCACGGTGTCCAGTTCCGCGGCTACGCCGGATGCCTTGCATAAACGATGCAGATCGAGCGCGAGGCCGTCACTGATATCCATGCAGGCGGTCGCGCGGCCGAGCAGTTTGCGGCCGAAATCCAGGCGCGGCGTGATGGAGGACTTGTGACGCCAGCCGCCTAGCGGTCCCGAGACATAGAGCGCATCTCCGGGTTGGGCGCCCGAGCGGCGCAGCGCTCTGCCTTTGGGGACGGAGCCGCAGAGCATTACGTCGCAGAGGAATCGATCGGCATGCGAGATGTCGCCGCCGGCGAGCTGCGTTTTCGTTTTTCGCAGCAGTTGGAAGACGCCGCGGTAAAATCCGTCGATCCAGCGTTGATCGGTCCACGGCGCGAGCGCCAGCGAGATCAGGCAATAGAGCGGCGTGCCGCCGGTGGCAGCGATGTCGCTCAAGCTGCGGGCGACCGCGCGCGAGCCAATCTGCCCGGCGCTCAGCTCACGCGTGAAATGCACGCCCTCGATGCTCAAGTCCGCTTTGAGCAGGAGGTCCACACCGCCAGGAGAAGAAATCACCGCGCAATCGTCGCCGATCAATGGCGCGCGTCGGCGAAGCTTCTGGGTAATGTCGTCTTCGGTCACGTCTGTCCGTCTAAACGGGCACCGCAACCACCAGGCCCGACGGCAACTCTTCACCAAACACTTTGCCGAGGTCTTCTTCGGCTTCGCCTTCGAGCGCCGGTAGCAACGCCTCGGGAATGCGTTTGCGGATCATGTCGATGGTGGCGGGGTTCAGATCGCGCGAGGAATCGCCGGTGCGGCGCGCGATCGCGATGACGGCGTCGTTGGATTTTGGAACCTTGAGCAGCGCTTCTACCCAGCGCGTGGCGGTTTGCGCGGGCAGCACTTGATTGATGGGGCCGTAGAACAGCTTCCGCGCTCCAATGCGCGAGAGGCACCAGAGGCCGGTGTCCACCATGTCGCCTTTCTTCAGCAGCCCGATGAGCGTATCGCCGAGCTGCGTTTTAGTTTGCAGCGGCAACAGCTCCAGGCTCGCCGCGGTGCGCCACATCTCGCGCAGCAAGCTATTATTGAGGCGCTGGCGTTTCGATCCGCGCGGCAGCAACGCGGGCGAAAGGCGCTGGAAGATATCCACCTGCTGATTTTTGTTTAGACCTCCCGCCACGCGGCCCCAGAAGATCCACCAGTCGATTTCGTTTTGGACTTGATTGGCGAACTGAATGCCCCCGGCGTAGATGCGTCGCGCCTGCTCGATACGGAAATCGTCGCCGGGGAATCCAAAGCCCGGGCGCAGCATGAATCCGCACAGATTCAGCCAGCGCATTTCGAGCGCTGCGGATTTGCGCCGGCACTCGGCCAGTTCGAGCATGCGATCGCCGAGCTTGCGAATAGCGCCGAGCGGCCACGAATTGCGGCCGAGCGCGAGAGTTTGTTCCAATTTCGACGGCAATTCTTCGGGCGTCAGCTTGCCTTCGCGAAACGCTGCTTCGATCAACGCGTCGGCTTGTGCGACGGCTTCATCGCTCACCACGGCCGCGGGCTTCGAGCTCGCGTGCGCCGCGGCGGTTTTGCGCAATTCGAATTGCAGCCGCCAATGATGCTCGCTGACTTTCGAATCGGCCCAGACTTCGAGCGTGCCCACCTGCGTCAAATGGGCGCGCAGTTTCACGGGCACCAGGCGCTCGCCGGCCTTGCAGAAACGGATGACGGCGTTCAGTGGCGCATGCAGGTGCAGGTCAGCCGACTCCTCGATGGTGAGCAAGTGGCCGACCGGATCGTCGACGCGCGTGAGCGAACTGTACAGGCGAAACGATACGGGCTTGTTCGCGACTAAATGGAGGTCACCTAACTGTGAGCCAGGGCTGTCGAGCTCGAGCGTCTGGCCCTCTTCGGCGCCACGCGGTACGAGGCAAACGGCTTCGTTCTCTCCTACACCGACGTAATACGATCGCGGCAGGCCGCCGCGCACCAGCAACCCCGCGCCAGTGGCTTTGACGTACGAATAATAAGCCGCGCCGACGGCGACCGCGAGATCCAGATCGCGATTCTCCAGGATCAGCGGACGGCGGCCGAACCAGCGCTCCATCACGTCGGCGACGCGCTGCTGGCAGATGTCGGGGATGAAGAATCCGCCGTTAAAAAGAATCGCGTCCGGCTTGGCATCTTCATTCGCGCTCAGAAACGCAGCCAGGTGACGCGTGACGGCAGGATCAGAGACATAGGGCAAGCCCAATTCACGGAACAGGCTGCGCTTTTCCTCCGTGGGCTTGTCGTGGAAGTCGCAAAACGGCAGAAAGCCTTCGAGCGCGAGCTCCAGCGCTTCTTCGCGCGTGATTTCGGTCTTGAGCGTTCCGCCGACCAGCGACGATCCCGCGCCCAGCACGGTGATCTCGACGGATTTCAGATTCGCATCCGCCAGCATGCGCTCCTTGGCCGCGGCGCACTGACGCCGCAGCGCCGTTCTCTGGCGAATGGAAAGCTGCGTTCCGAGTTTCGATTCCACCAGCCAGGCGAGCGTCAGGTCCAGGTTGTCGCCGCCGAGCAATAAATGCTTGCCGACCGCGGTGCGGGTAAATTCGATCCGGTCGCCATCGCGGTGTACTTTGATCAGCGTGAAGTCGCTGGTGCCGCCGCCGACGTCGCAAACCAGCACAAGCTGGCCGTTGAACAAGCTTTTCTGCGATTGCGCCAGATGATTGGCGATCCAGGAATAAAAAGCCGCAGCCGGTTCTTCGACCAGCGTCAGCTTTTCGATGCCGGCGTCGTGCGCGGCTTGCACCGTGAGTTCGCGGGCTTCTTCATCGAAGGAGGCCGGAACCGTGAGCACCACATTTTGCGCGGCGAGCGGCGCCTTGGGGTGCGCCTGATTCCAGGCGTCGCGAATGTGCGTGAGAATCGCTGTGGAAACGTCAACCGGCGACAAGACGCGTCCGCCTTCCTGTGCGTCCCAGGGAAGAATTTTCGCGGTCCGGTCGACTTCCGGATTCGACAACCAGGATTTCGCCGAGTGCACGGATTTCGTTGGCACCAGTGCGCCCTGTTCGCGCGCGTAGGCGCCGACGTACGTTTGATCGGCGAGAAAAAGGAACGAGGGCAGAGTGCGGCGGGCTTCGATCTGTCCGGGCGCCACATACTGCGGGATGGCGAGCGCCCGGATCTCGGGATAATCGGGCAGTTCGCCTTCAATTTCCGGAATGTAGGCGAGCGCGGAATTGGTGGTGCCGAGGTCGATGCCGATGTTCATCGCGGGATGCGGGCCACTACTCGATTTCGACTTCGGCAGGCGCGATCACGGAAGCGTTGGAACCGGGCGGTAGGGGCGGCAGATCAATTTGGTCGGCTTTCCAGCCTTTGTGCCGCAGAAGCCCGCTAGAAGCCTTGCCGCTGGCCGGGACGTTACCGAGAAGTTTCACGACGCTAGGATCGTTGGTTTCGAGTTTCGTGGGACTGCCTTCCACGGCGTCGATTACGGGCGCCAAGTGCAGGTAGCGATTGAGCGAATCGCGGCACTGCTGGTGCAGATCGCGGACGGCCGCACCCACCTGGTCGTCGGAATAGGCGGCGATATCTTCCATAAGAAAATCGATCAAGCGCGAGTCACGCTGCAAAATTCCCAGGATCTGGAGCGCGCCGTCGGAGGGCTGGGCAGCACGCACGGCGGGGGCAGGCTTAGCTGTGGGCTGCGCCTTTTTGGGCGACGCGCTTTGCGGCGCGTAACCAAGCTGTTGTGCAATATCGGCAGGCAGTTTGCCCGTGAATAAAATGGCGAAGAAACTACGGAAAGCGAGTACGATCCTGCTCAAATTGATCCTCTTATGATTAGGATACACTGCCGGGCTTGGGACACACTTTCGGACACTACCCACTTTCGCGGCAAAATAGGAATGGTGGTCGAATCTCAAAATGGTTGCCTGGTTGCAGAAGACATTTCGCATGTCGATGCGCTTCCTCAATCGCCAGGATGCCGGCCGGCAACTGGCGGCGAAACTGGCCGGCTACGCGAGCGACCCCAGCGTACTGGTCCTAGGACTGCCGCGCGGAGGCGTGCCTGTAGCGTACGAAGTGGCGCGGGCGTTGCAGGCGCCGCTGGATGTGTTCGTGGTGCGCAAACTCGGCGTCCCCGGGCATCGTGAGCTGGCGATGGGCGCGATTGCGAGCGGCGGTGCGCGCATCCTTAACCGGGAGGTCATTGACGCTCTACGGATTCCGCCGGCCGCGGTGGACGCCGTCGCCCGGGGCGAGCTGCAGGAAATCGAGCGCCAGGAAGAGGTCTTTCGCGGAAATGCACCGCTGCCGGAATTCTCGGGGCGGACGCTGATTGTCGTGGATGACGGATTGGCCACGGGATCCACGATGCGCGCGGCCATTCAGGCGCTGCGCCAAAGCCATCCGGCGCGAATCGTCGCCGCCGTTCCGGTGGCCGCGGCGGAAACCGTGCGCCGTTTGCGCGGAGAAGCCGACGGTGTGATTTGCTTAAGCGCGCCGCTCGATTTTCACGCCGTCAGCATGTGGTACGACGATTTTTCGCAAACCAGCGATGAGGAAGTGCGCACGCTGCTCGAAGCGAACACGACCGTATCGCGCATGGCTTGAGCGTTGATAGCAGGAGGGATCATGGGACAGGTTGGACAAGCCATTGAACACGCCCCGGTGATGGTGAAGGCCGGTGCGGCGCAACTGGAGGGCTATTTGAGCGTTCCCACCGCGGCGGCGGGCATCGTGGCATTCGCTCACGGCAGCGGCAGCTCGCGCCACAGCCCGCGCAACCGTTACGTGGCCGATATCCTCAACGAAGCCGGCCTGGCGACGCTGCTCATCGATTTGCTGAACGCGGACGAACAGGAAGTGGACCTGCAGACGGCGCGGCTTCGATTCGATATTCCCTTCCTCGCCGGACGGCTGGTTGCTATCACGCAATGGCTGCGCGAGCAGCCGCAGGTCTCGGCGCTTAAGACCGGCTACTTCGGGGCCAGCACGGGAGCGGGCGCGGCGCTGGTGGCGGCCGCGGAACTGCCCCAGATGATCCAGGCGGTGGTATCGCGCGGCGGCAGGCCGGATCTGGCGGGAGATGCGCTCGAGCGCGTGGAGGCGCCGACGCTGGCGATCGTGGGCGGAAACGACCGGTACGTTCTGGAGCTGAACCGCCACGCGCTAGCTCGGATGCATGGCGTGACGGCGCTCGAAGTGATTCCTGGCGCGACGCACTTATTCGAAGAGCGCGGCGCGTTGGAGAAAGTAGCCAAGCTGGCGCGGGACTGGTTCACCGAGAAGCTGGGCTATTGAGGAACTCGCGCAAAACGGAGCGGACCGCGTTATTTGTCGAAAGGGACGGAGGGCCTGCCCCGTGCCGCCTAGCCTTGCTGCGGGCCGCGCAAAATCGCGGCTTCCTTAATCCTCGCTAATTCCCGGCGCGCGATGGCGGCCCAGGCGCTGCCGGGGTCCATCGTCAGATAGGCCTTCCAGTGGCGTACGGCTTTCAAAGGGTGCCCCATGGCCTGGTACAGCAGCGCGATGTTGTAATGCGCGTCGGCGTAGCGGGGATGGATGGCGAGGGCGGCCTGATAGTGTTCGAGCGCCGCCGGGCGATCGCCGCGCTCGTCGTACAAATTGCCGAGATTGAAGTGCGCCAGAGCGTATTGCGGGTCCACTTCCAC
>JASIGB010000383.1:0-6255 GCA_030045355.1 Bryobacteraceae bacterium | reverse complement strand
GGGCGCCCGCCAGGCAGATTTGCAGCACCAGCAGTCGAGAACGACGAATGCAGAGTTGATTGCAAAATTGCAACGAGCGCGGCATGCGAGTCAGATATCAAGCTGATGCTGATTTGGATGGACGCATCCTGCGCGGGTTGCGACGGATAGCCGTTGAAATCGATTTCGCACTGCTTCTGATGCTGGCTTGGAAGGGCTCGATGATTCAGAGGTACTGCGCACCGCCTCAGAAGCGGGAAGAATTCTCGTAAGCCAGGATCGGCGGACAATGCCTGGTCATTTCGCTCGCTTCTTGCTTGGCGCTCGTAGCCCCGGCGTGATCCTACTTCGCGAAGGCACTCCCATCGCCACGGCTATCGAGGAACTGGCTCTGATCTGGGCGGCAAGCGAGGCTCAGGAATGGCTCGATCGCTTAGTATGGATCCCGCTCTAGCGAGGGGATTGGGGAAAATTGAGCTTTTGTGGGCTACCCAGGCAATCAGGTCCGGCGGTTGGTCAGCTCCAAAGGTATCACTGACGGGAGCCGAACTCGCTCCACGGCAGTAGCCGGGAAGTCCATTCTGGCCTAAGCACGCAGACAGGCGTAGCGAGTGACCGACGTGTTGCCCTGATCTTGGATCTCGTTACACGATCAAACAAACAGTGATTTCGTTATTCCGCGCTCAGCACGCGAGCACAAACGGCGCGCGACATCAAGGCAGAAATCACCGCCACTCCTGACCGTCGTCGAGCTAAGAACCGCGATAATTTACTGCCTAAGCACTGCCGCATCACAACCCGCTGCGCTAATCCGAAATCTGATAGATGGTCGTCGTCCGGTAAACTTGACCTGGTAACAACGTGGTGGTCGGAAAGTTTGGCTGGTTGGGAGAATTCGGATAATGTTGCGTCTCGAGGGCCAGACCGTCGGTCTGCCGATATTGGCGATTGCTGGCTCCATACAACTTGCCGTCCAGCGAATTGCCGGAATAGAACTGGATGCCCGGCTGGTCGGTAAAGACGGTGAGCGTGCGGTTGGATAGGGGATCGAAAACACTCGCCGCGAGACGAACCTGCGATCCGGAACTCGTCGAGGGCAGGACCCAATTGAAATCGTAGCCGCCGCCATAGACCATTTGCGGATCGTCGCTGCGGAGATCCCGCGAGACAGGCTTGGGAGTCTGGAAATCGAAGATGGTTCCCGCGACGGCCATTATTGTGCCATCGGGAATTTGATTGCTGTTGACCGGCGTGAAGTCGCTCGAGTTCAGCAAGACGCGATGGGAATACACGGAGCTGGATCCTTCGCCAGATAGATTCCAGTACGCATGATTGGTCAGATTGACGACGGTGGGAGCGTCCGTGGTCGCGAAATAGGAAATCACGATCTGGTTCTGATCGTTCAACAGGAAGGTGACGTAGGTGTCAAGATTTCCGGGAAAGCCCATGACCGAGTTCGCAGGGCAGTTGGGATTCGGCGCAGTGTTGGTCCAGCCATCGCCCGCCGGACTGAGGTAATGAAGCTGAACTCCCGCGGCGTTCGGGCCTTGAATCACGTTCGACACCTGCCAGACCTTGGTGTCGAAGCCCTGAAACCCGCCGTGCAGCGTGTTTCGGCCGTTATTGGCGTCCAAGCAGTAATTGACGCCGTTGAGCTGGAATGTGCCGTTGGCGATGCGGTTGGCGTAACGCCCGATGGTGGAACCGAAGTGCGGGCTGTTCTTGGTCTCGTAGTCGTTCAGGTTGTTGAAGCCGAGCACGATGTTCGGCATCTTGTTTGAAGGATTCTGGACGGACGTCAGGATGGCGCCGTAGGTGATGATGGTTACTTCCGTGCCGTTCGCGTTCGTCAAAGTGTATTGGTCGATGGACGTGCCTGCGAGGGTTGTGCCGTAGGGGGTCTTCTCCACGGTTCCGGCGCGGGCTATCGCCGCACAGACGGCGGCAAAACATATGGCCAGAGCCACGGCGGGTCGCGCCCAAGTGAAGTTTTCAAAAAATCGCATTTGTCTCATTTCTCCTCTCAAACTACGGTTAAGGGACCTCATGTCGGTCTCTTTGGGAGAAAGGCAACTGAGTCGCCAGATTCAGACGATTGAGGGACTAGTCTTAAATCGAGTTTCTGGCAAACGCTAAATCGGGACTTTTCGGAATTTCGTGAGAAGTACGAACAATTGGCCGGCAGGTTTTCCATCTCAAGAACAGTAGTACAAATTGTCGGTCACCTCAGGTGAAATCGTTATTCCTGAGTGCTGGGGTTGCCGGCAGGTCCCTTGTAGCGCAGCACGGTGGTTAGATCGATTCCGTTGATCAGACCTGCGGAGTGGTAGAAAAGACCGAAAGAATCAATTGACGAAAGATCAGGGAAAATGCAAGCTTCGCGGACCGGCTGGGCGGCTGATGTGTTGGCCCAACCACCGCCTGACCCATCCTCTTTGGATCCAAAATGGTCGGAGCCGCCGAGTTGCGTGCAATAATACGACGCTGGATTCCCGCCGTCAGGTGGCGTTGTAGGTTGAACTTGCGCGTAGTAGGCCAAAGCGGCAAGCGTCGGTTTGTCGGTTACAAGAGTGTCCAAGAAAATGCCGACTGTCGAGCCATCCTGTGAGGATGTGTACTCGCAGAATGCATGCGTGTTCGCAAGCAGGAGCCAACTCTTCGAGTTGTCGGCGTTGGTGCCATAAACGGCCTGCCGGTAAACCACCTTGCCGCCGGTCGTCCTGCAGTAGGAAATCGCCGCAAATTCGCTGAATATGCCCTTCTGCGGAAGGTCCGGTGAGTCATCGGCAATGAGCGATGTCCCAGCACAGATCATAAGTACAAATGCAAGGTAAGCAACTCGCAGATTCCGAGCGCGGCTTTTGCAGGCCCGTCCGCTATCAGCGATTGTTTGAATGTTCGACATGAATCCTCTCACCTTCCTCTGTGCTGCGCCCCGCAGATTCGATCTCAAACGACCGAAATATGCGACCGGGAAAGACCTCGCTTGCGCATCTTGTAGATCAATGTAGTGCGGGGAATGCCCAAGCGCGCCGCAGCGCCGTTCGGTCCGCCAATGACGCCTTTGCTTTCGAAAAGTATTTTGGCGATGTGACTTCGCTCGGCCTCGTCGAGCGTCACCGGCTCGTGGGCCAATTGTTGAAGAGGGAACAACGCGGGGACAGTCAGGACATCGCCGAAAGTCAAAACCGTGGCACGCTCGATCACATTCTGAAGTTCTCGAACGTTTCCTGGCCATGAGTTTTGCTGCAGCTCGAGCATAGTCCTTGAAGACACCTTGCGAATCTCCTTGCTCATGCGTTCGGAATAAATCCTCACGAAGTGAGCTACTAGCAGAGGGATATCTTCCCGCCGCTTGCGCAGTGGCGGAAGCGAAATAGGAAAGACGTTGAGACGGTAATAAAGGTCCATACGGAACTGCTTCGCGAGCATCAATCGGCTGAGATTCTGGTTGGTTGCGGCGACCACGCGCACATTGACCTTGCGTGTTTGAACGGCTCCCAGGGGCTCGAATTCTTGTTCCTGGAGAACACGCAACAACTTCGCCTGAAGCTCCAGTGGCATGTCTCCAATTTCGTCCAGGAATAGAGTGCCGCCATCCGCCTGATCGAAGCGCCCCAACTTCCGAGTCATAGCGCCGGTAAAAGCGCCGCGCTCATATCCAAAGAGCTCGCTCTCGAGAAGGGGGGCGGGAATGGCGGCGCAATTCAACTTGATAAACGGGCGGTTGCGGCGCCGGCTGTGGGCGTGAATCGCGCGAGCAAAGAGTTCTTTACCAGTGCCTGTTTCGCCCTCGATCAGAACCGTCGAGTCCGTAGGAGCGACCATTCGCACCAGATCAAGCGTTTCAATCAGCGCGGCACAGCCCCCCACGATCCCCTCGACCGCATTGTTGGAGTTCTCGAGCTCCCACCGATACGCGCTGAACTCAACGTACTTCCCTCGCGAGTCAACGCGCAAATTATGTGCGAGGCCATAAACCGAGTCGAACTGTTGCTTTTCCAGAGGAATTAGATTCGCATTGTGCATGCTCCTGCCTGACGCAGGCGATTGGCCACTACAGGAGGTTGAAAATAAAGAGGCGTGGCGGCACGAGAGCTTTCGAGCATTCCGAGGATTTTTGAGATGTCGTGACAATATCCTGGAATTCGGGCTGGGACGTCAAAGGAGCGCAACAACCTGTGGGCGTGTGCGGCGAATCGGCCAAGCTCTCGCATAAGAGCACAAACTCGCACTACTTACTTTGGAAGGCCCTCTAGCATCGCTTCCAAACCATTCCTCGAAATCTGCACGCCAATGCACAGTACAACAAACGCAATCACCCGCAAAATTCCCTGTACGGTCTGCGGGGCGATTTTTCGCGTAATCGTTGGAGCGTATGCGTAGCACAACAAGACCGAGGCACCGATGCCTAGAATCGCAATTGCAATGCCGAAATGGGCCAGGATATTCTCCGCAGTAGAGTGTCTTGAGGCATGCGCACTTAGCGTCAGAGCCACCACGATGCAGCCCGGGCCAGCCGTGAGAGGAAACGTCAGCGGATAAAATATCTTGCGTTTCAACGCTTCGCTATCACTCATCGCAGCTTCGGACGCCTCAACATCCTTGCCGTTATCCTTGTTATTCAACAACTGCCAGCCCATCGATGCCAAGACGAATCCGCCGGCCAATTGCACAACCGGAAGCGAAATCTCAAAGAACGCAAGCAACGCGGCGCCCGTAACCTCGATGATCAGCAGGAACAGTACTGTACTGAGAGCCACTCGCCGCGCCAGGTGTCGAAATATATGCGGTGCTGCATCCCCCACTACCGCTAAAAATAGCAGGGCAGAGCCGAGCGGATTGATTACCGGCAGCAGCGCGCTGAACGCGAGCATGAAGGTCTTCAGAACTAGCAACATGTTGGTTGGTTAGCGTCAGCTTGGTGAGCCGCTGCGGCCGCACGGATGCCTAGGCGAACACAACGGGCAGAGGACGAATCCGGCCGCCCCATGAACGATTGATTGAGAAGCCGCTTATTCAGGCCGGAGCAGTGTACTACTTCTCGTCCAGCTATTTGCTGCTCGTCGCCTGGCACACCCTTGCCTGGATCGGGCGATGCCGTCACATACGCGGCGGCCCACTGCCCTGCCACGTAGGCCAAGAGCGCGATCACAGCAGCGATCAGCCAAAATGTTCTGCTTCGCATAATTTGCCTCCTCCTCCTGCGCGCCGCACGTTCTTCTTCGCACGGTGAGGTCTACCCCGAACGAGATGAAGCGAGACAAGTTAGGCGGGACTAGTGTCCCGAACCGGCCGAAGATTTCTGAGATGTCGTGAGAAGGGCCAGGGAAAGGGGCGCTATCTACCTGATTTATGGAAGCGCTCCCTGGCCAGTCAATTGCCAAATAGGTGATGTTCGCAAATCGTGCATGGTGAGCTCACGGTCGCAGATGACACCAGGGCCTGAGCACGTCTCTTAAGGAGAAGAAAGATGAAGAAATCAAAAACGACACTAATGTTAATGGCCGCTCTCGGAGTCCTCGCGATATCACCCGGCGCCAGGGCGGATGAGTGGAACCAAAAAACCGTATTCACGTTTAATGTCCCGGTCGAAGTTCCGGGGCAAGTACTGCCGGCTGGCACCTATGTTTTCAAGCTGCTCGATTCACCATCGGATCGCCATATCGTGCAGGTATTCAACAAAGACGAAACGCAACTGTTCGATACATTCCTCGCGATTCCGGACTATCGTCTCCGGCCCGCATCCAAGACGATCGTCACGTTCGAAGAGCGGCCCGCCGGTTCGCCTATGGCCATCAAGGCCTGGTTCTACCCGGGAAAGAACTTCGGCAACGAGTTCGTCTATCCGAAGCCCAAGGCGATTGAGTTGGCGAAAGCGAATAATGTCCCTGTTCCAGCGACCTCTGCCGACGTTCCGGCCAACATGACCAAACCGGTAACGGAGTCCGACCTCGCGGCCTTGAAGACGGCTCCTCTGAAGGCTGAACAGCCAAGCGCAGAGGAAGTCGAGGTAGCCGAGGCGTTTGAAATCACGGACTCGAATCCAGAATTACCCGAATCACTGCCCTCGACCGCATCGGAGATGCCTCTCATCGGCTTAGTAGGCCTGCTCTCGCTGGGGGCGGCCGCCACTCTGCGATTTGCTGCAGCAAAAACGAAGTAACTTACAAAATTCAAGCTGCGCCTCATCGGTGGGAGCCATACTAACTCGCGGCTGGACGCTCGTACCTGCGAACCGTCCAGCCGTTTTTTCTTTTGTCCTCGTTTGCTCCC
>JASIGB010000382.1:0-4682 GCA_030045355.1 Bryobacteraceae bacterium | reverse complement strand
TCAAAATTCACTAGCCGCAAGCGTGTCCACTTCTGGCCGATGCTATCGCCGTTGGCCAGGCACCACAGCAAGCGATAGAAGATCACCACTCCCGCCACCACCCCCAGAAACATCGGAGCGGTTCTAGCATTGAGGACAAATATTCCGCCGGCGAGCCGGAAAATGATTCCAAAGATGGCCAGCGCCATCACTACGATGCTGGCATCGAGCGCTGCCGCCATGGCGCGATGCGCCGGGATGGCCACGCGGGCGTCGCAATAGATCGCTGTATCGGCCGTTTTGGGAGCCCGGGCGGTGAACTCGAGAGCCTGCTGGCCAGTGATGGGCTTGCGGCGGCGTGGGCGTGGCGCGGATGGCGCTTTGCGCGGCGCCGGCGGCACCAGGTGCGGCGCGATGGTCTCGAACTGGACCACCAGCGGCAGTTCGCGCGAGGAAAACAGCGACGGCTGGTAGTTGACGGCGCGGCGCGGCGCGCTCGGCTCGGGTGGGCGGTAAGGTTCGGCTGGACGGTGTGGGGCGCGAGGTTCGACGACCGCTTCAGGCGCTCTTTTCTGCAAGACCGGCGCGATCCGTTCCTGCAAAACCGGCGCGGTCCTGTCTTGTAACACCGGCGCGGTCCTGTCTTGTAACACCGGCGCGGCCGCTGACGAACCCGTATAGACGGGCTCGGCCAGGGTCAGACTCGGGCGCAGGCGGCGGCCGCAGCGGCGGCAGCGATGGTCCTCGCTCGAGTTAGCGGCCTGGCAGTATCGGCATTCCATCAATCACCTCTTCGGCTAAAGCCTACCTGTTCCTAAATGGCAACAGCGTGTTCAAAACGTTCCTGTTGCAGACCTGCGAACAACCATGCTACGGTTTTCGCTTGAACCCTTGCCCGGTAGCATCCGCGCGCAAAGCCCCGCTCGACGGTTTCTTTTCGGAGGCTATCTTTGTTCGTAACATATTTAGGCGAAAATGTCACGAACTTTGTTGGGTCCGGATACTGATCACGGTGACAGCCTGCGCCGCCGTGGCGTTCGCGCAACAGCCTCCGCCGCCCTCCACCGTGCCTCCGCCGGCTCCCGCCGCGCCCATTCCGAATGCGGCCGCTCCGGACCAGCGGCTCAAGATCCAGCGGCCGGGCGCTCCGGGACCCGACCAATACATCGTGGAAGCGGAGAACGAAGAGACAGAAGGCGATCTGCGCCATCTTCGCGGGAACGTGCACATCGAATCGCAGGACAAGAAGATCGACGCCGACGCCGTGGATTACAACGACGACACCGGAGACGTGGAGGCCTGGGGCAACGTCCGTTATGAGAACTTTTTGGATGGCACCAAGTTAAACTGCGACCATGCCAAGTACAACGTAAACACGGAGACGGGCATCTTTTTCGACGTTCGCGGGACCTCGGAGACCAAAGTTGTGGCGCGCCCGGGGCTGCTCACCACAACCAATCCTTTTTACTTCGAGGGGCAATGGGGAGAGCGGCTGGAAGGCGGCCGCTACATCATCCACAAGGGATTCATTACCGATTGCAAGGTCCCCAAACCGTGGTGGAGGCTGACGGCGACCAAATTCGACATCCTACAGAACGACCGCGCCATCACCTATCGCGCCATCTTTCGCCTGAAAAGCGTACCGATTTTCTTTTTCCCGGTTTATTACAAATCTCTCAAGAAACTGCCGCGGCAGAGCGGGTTTCTGACGCCGAATATCGGCCATAGCTCCGTTTATGGAGAGATGTTTGGCCTGGGATACTACTGGGCGATCGCGCGCAGCTACGACGCGCTGTTCCGCATCCAATACTTCACTTCGCGCGGCCCGGCCGACACGCTGGAATTCCGCGGCAAGGTCCGGCCCGGCACAGATTTCAGCTTTAACTTCTACGCCGTGCAGGACCGCGGGGTCAATATCGGCAACGGGGTGATCCAAAAACAAGGCGGCGAGGAATTCACCTTCGACGGCCACTCGGACCTGGGCGACGGCTGGACCGCACGCCTGCATCTGGACGAATTGAGCTCGTACCTGTTCCGGCTGGCCTTCAGCCAGTCCTTTCACGACACAATTTTTTCGGAAACCCATTCCACGGGATTCGTAATCAAGCACTGGTCCACATACGCGTTCGACATCGTCGCCGAGCGCGACGAGGAATACGAAAGCGACGCCAGCCCGCAGGACCGAATCATCATCAAACACCTGCCCGAAGCCGAGTTCTTGAGCCGTGACCGGCAGATCGTGGGCGGCGTTCTGCCGGTCTGGTTTTCGCTGAACAGCAGCGCTGGGTTCCTGGATCGGATCCAGCCGGAATTCGAGACGCCTCGCTTCGTCGGCCGCGTAGACGTGTTCCCGGAGTTGACCACGGCATTTCATTTCGACAATTTCAGCCTGACCGCGAGCGGATCAATTCGGGAAACCGATTACAGCAACAGTTTCGTCGACGACCAGGTCACCGACCGCGGGTTGCTGCGCAGCGCCCGTGAGATCGACATCCACCTGATCCCGCCCGCTTTAGAAAGGATCTTCAATGCGCCTAAGTGGCTGGGCGGCGGCAAGTTGAAGCACGTGATCGAACCACGCGTCGACTATAAATACGTCGATGGGATCAACAATTTTAACGAGATCATCCGCTTCGACGATATCGACCTGATGAACGATACCAGTCAGGTGACGCTCTCGCTGACCAACCGCCTGTTCGTGAAAGACAAGAACGGCAACGTGGAGGAAGTGCTTAGCTGGGAAGTCGCACAGGCCCGCTATTTCGAGCCCGATTTCGGCGGGGCGGTGATTCCCGGGCAGCGTAACGTGATCCAATCCACCGAAGATATTGATGGATTCGATTTTCTCTATGGGCCACGAACGTATTCGCCGGTGGTTTCCGTGTTGCGTTTTCAACACGTAATAGGATTCGAGTGGCGTGTGGACTACGACCCGCTGTTGGGCCGCATCACCAACAGCAGTTTTCAGGGAAATGTGCGCTTCTCCAAGTACTTCCTGGGGGTGGGACATACAGAAGTGAACGACGCGGAAGTGAACGGGGTTCCGGTGGTGACGGCGCCAAACAACCAGATCAATATTGTGGCGGTGGTCGGCAATCAGAACCGCAAGGGATGGAACGTGGGCGTCAATACGTTTTACGACCTGGACCGGCACGTCCTGGATTTCGCGACCGCCGAGATCACCTATAACACGGACTGCTGCGGCATCAGCGCGGAATGGCGGCGCTACAATTTCGGCGTGCGGGACGACACGCAGTACCGCATATCGCTCTCCATCGCCAATGTCGGCGCGTTCGGCAATATGCGGAAGCAGGAGCGGCTCTATTAGGGATCAGGGAACTGGGATTGGGGATGCGGCCCTTACTCTGCCGGCTGAACGTTCATGGCCTCATCGAGAAGCACAGTAAATCGTCTGGCCTCGTGGTCAACGTTGTCCTTGAGACTCGCGAGCCGCCGTTCCAGGCTCTCTAATTCGTCGGCCAGGTGTAGACAGGCCAGGACCGCCGCGCGAGTGGCGTCGATATTGCCGGCGCGCACGGCGATGGAAGACATCAGATCGTCCACCTTTTGTGCCAGGTGTTCGATGCGGCCGGGCTCCTCGGAAGCCACCAGCGAATAAGTTTGATTAAAGATAGTGACACGGACCGGTTCCGTGCTTGGCATGCATTTAGCTTGTCATCTTTCTCGGAATCGCGCAAGACGGGCCCCAAACGCCCTTTGCGCTCCCGGTTTTCCTGGAACCGCGCAAGACGGGCCCCAAACGCCCTTTGCGCTCGGGATGGGCGCAAGGCGCGGACGCTGGGGAGCTACGCGCCGCTCAGCAGATCCATTTGGCCGAGCAGCTTTTCGATCCGCGTGCGCACCTGCTTGCGCTCGCTGCGGAGGTCGTCGAGCTCCTGACGGACCGCGTCCCGCTCGGCAATCGCCGAGGCCAGTTGCGATTCCAGCGCCGATTTCTCCGCTCGCAGGGCGGTGACGAGCTCTACCGCCCGCGTGATGCGCTCCTCGAGGTGGCCCAGGGAATCCAATTCTTTTTGTGCTGCGTTCATGGTTGATTACGATACCATGCTGACTACAATTCGGGGCTGCCTGCCGTTCGGCCCGACTCGGAAATCGGACTAGTCACGACCCGGCGTGAGCGGCCTTGGCCTTTTCGACCAGTGCGGCGAAGGCCGGCGCGTCGGTAGCGGCGATATCGGCCAGAATCTTGCGGTTGAGGTCGATGCCCGCTTTTTTCAGGCCGTTAATGAACTTGCTATAGGAAATATCCGCACCGCGGCAGGCCGCGCCGATGCGCACGATCCAGAGCGACCGGAAGTCGCGCTTCTTGCGGCGCCGCCCGACGAAGCCATAGCGCAGGGCCTTTTCGACGGCTTCCTGCGCGGCGCGATTCAGCTTGCTTTTTGTGAGAAAATAACCCGACGCCCGGGCGAGCGTCTTGTGGCGGTACTGTCTGCGTTTGGGTCCTCGTTTTACTCTCGGCACGTTTTTACTCCTGGATTGAAATTAGCCGGCGGGAAAGGTACGTGCGAGCACCCGTCCGCTCGGCGGGCCAGCTTAGCGCCGGCCTCAGTACGGAATCATGCGCTTCAGCTTGGCCTGGTCGGCCTCATCGGCGACCGCATCGTGCTTCAGCTTGCGCTTGCGGGCACGCGTTTTCGAAGTCAAGATGTGACGGGCAAACGAATGATGGCGAACCACCT
>JASIGB010000381.1:0-3333 GCA_030045355.1 Bryobacteraceae bacterium | reverse complement strand
AAGCCGGCGCAGGCGCCTTCACTATAATGAGACTCATGGGCCCCAGCACGGCCGCCTGACTCAACGTGCCCGGGTGGCGAAATCGGCAGACGCAAGGGACTTAAAATCCCTTTTCCGGCAACGGGAGTGTGGGTTCAAGTCCCACCCCGGGCACCAACTCAGCGCCTCTAACGGCGCCTTCCCCACGCTGGCTCGGTTACCGCACTGCGGCGTTGGCTTACCGCCACCGCCGGCTCCCCCGAATGCTACGATCGAATTGAGCGACGTTGGCTCCTGCGGCGCCGTTCGTTGTTCCTATTAGGTGGACTTGACGCTAAGCGCTCAGGTCCCCCTCAGCGATGATTGAGACCGTTGTACTACCTCCCCCGGGTTCGGCTCTGGAAGCTGATCCCTACGCCAGAATGGATCTCCGCGCGGCCATCCACCGGCTGCGCCGGGAACGGAACGCCGTCATTCTCGCCCATTATTATCAGGAGGGCGAAATCCAGGATTTGGCGGATTTCGTCGGTGACTCCCTCGACCTCTCTCGCAAAGCCGCCGCCACCGCTGCCGATGTCATCGTCTTTTGCGGCGTGCGCTTCATGGGCGAAGTGGCCAAGATTCTCGCTCCTACCCGCACCGTGCTGATTCCCGACGCCGAAGCCGGATGTTCTCTCGAAGCCTCCTGCCGTCCTGAGGTCTTCCGGCATTTTCGCGATCGCTACCCCGGCCACATCGCCGTCACGTACATCAATTGCTCGGCGGAAGTGAAGGCGCTTTCGGACGTGATTGTGACGTCGTCCAACGCCGAAGCGATCATTCGCCAACTTCCCCAAGATCAACCTATCCTGTTCGCCCCGGACCGGCACCTGGGAGCCTATCTACAAAGGAAGACCGGCCGTGAAATGGTTCTTTGGCCCGGGACCTGCATCGTTCACGAACAGTTTTCCGAACGCGAGCTGATCAAGCTCAAGGCGCGTCATCCGCAAGCGCTGGTGGCCGCGCATCCGGAATGTCCCGCGGGGATTCTCGCGCATGCCGATCACATCGGCTCGACACGCGCCATCCTCGAATTCGTGCTTAGCTCCAAAGGCCAGGAGTTTATCGTTGGAACCGAGCGGCACATCATCCACCAGATGGAGAAGGCCGCGGCGGACAAAATCTTTTTTCCAGTCCCCGGCGCCGATGGTGGCTGCAGTTGCTCGGACTGCCCATTCATGGCGCGGAACACGCTGGAAAAGATCTATCTCGCCCTGCTCAACGACGCTCCTCGCATCGAGTTGCCAGAGCAACTGCGTCTGGCCGCCCTGAAGCCCCTCGAAAGGATGCTGGAAATGTCGGCCTCCGTTCCGGTTGGACGCGGCTGACCCGCGCTGATGCCGTCGAAATCAGATCCGCCGGCGGGCTTGGACCTGGAGGATGCCCGCCGAGTGATCCAGGCAGCGCTCGACGAGGATATCGGCTCCGGGGACGTTACCTCAGCGGCAGTGATTCCGGAAGACATCCGTTTCCACGGCGTGATGCGAGCGCGGCATGACATGGTGGTTGCCGGGCTGCCCGTCGCTTGCGAGGTGTTCCGCCTGGTTGTTCCCGATGCCGACTTTCGGCCATTGGTTGCCGACGGAGACAGTGTGACAAGCGGCGCCATCCTGGCGGAGATCGACGGGCCGGCGCGAGGGCTGCTGACGGCGGAACGAACCGCGCTGAACTTTTTGCAGATCCTCTCCGGGATCGCCACGGCGACACGCGCTTATGTCGAACGAATCCGAGGGACAGGCTGCACTTTGCTGGACACGCGCAAGACAATTCCCGGCATGCGCAAACTCTCCAAATATGCGAGCCGCTGCGGGGGCGCTTCGAACCACCGCATGGGGCTTTTTGATGCGATATTGATCAAGGACAATCACATCGCCGTGTGTGGCGGCATTTCCGAAGCGGTGCGCAAAGCAAGATCCGCCGCACAAGCGGGAGGTCTGACGATCGAAGTGGAGTGCGATACCCTCGCGCAGGTGGCCGTAGCTCGCGACGCCGGCGTTGACAGAATCCTGCTCGACAATATGAGCATCCAAGAACTACGCCAGGCTGTCGCGCTCGTCGGCGGAGGAGCGAAGACTGAAGCATCAGGAGGTGTCACGGTCGAAACCGTAGCCGCGATCGCCGCAACGGGAGTCGATTTCGTTTCGGTCGGACGGATCACCCAATCGGCTTCGGCCGTCGATATTGGCCTGGATTGGGCTGAGACAAAGACCTGAGACGAAGACCTGAGACAAAGCAATGACCGACAGCTACGACCTTCTCGTCCTCGGCTCCGGCGCTGCGGGACTTTCAGTGGTGCTTCACGCGCTCGAGCTGAATCCGAAACTACGAATTGCAGTCGTCGCCAAGAGCGCCGCGGTGAGCGGGAGCACAGCTCAGGCGCAGGGTGGCATCGCCGCGGTGTTCGATTCCTCGGACAGTATCGAATCGCATGTGGCTGACACCTTGGATGCCGGGGCGGGGTTGTGCGATCCGGTGACGGTCCGCTACGTCGCCGAACACGCGCGGGAAGCAATTGACTGGCTTGCCGGCGAGGGAGTGAGTTTCGACCGCGATCCGAATACCGGCGAGTACCAACTGGGGCGCGAGGGAGGACATTCGCATCGGCGCATCGCCCATTCCGCCGACGCGACCGGACGCGCCGTCGAGACCGCACTCATCGCCCGCCTGGCCGAGAGCCGCGGAGTGCTGTTTGAAAACTACGTCGCCATCGATTTAATCCGCCATCCGCGAGCGGGCAACCGAAAGGCGCGTTGTGTGGGCGTCTACCTGCTCGATTGCGCGAGCGGGCGTGTGGTGGCCATCGCAGCACGCGCGGTGGTACTCGCAACCGGCGGCGCCAGCCGCGTGTATCTGTATTCCACCAATCCCGCCGGCTCGACGGGCGACGGTATCGCGATGGCCTGGCGCGCCGGATGCCGCGTCGCGAATATGGAGTTCAGCCAGTTTCACCCCACCTGTTTGTATCATCCGAGGGCGCGGTCGTTCCTGATCAGCGAAGCCGTACGCGGCGAGGGCGGGCGGCTGGTGCGTCCTAACGGCACTCGCTTCATGGACGACTACGATCCGCGCGGCGAGCTGGCTCCGCGCGATATCGTGGCTCGCGCTATCGACGATGTGATGAAGCGCGAAGGCCACGATTGCGTCTATCTCGACATTTCCCACCAGCCCGCCGCGTTCCTGCGCCAGCATTTCCCCACTATTTATGCCCAGTGCCTGGAACTCGGCATCGACATCGCGCGTGAGCCGATTCCCGTGGTTCCGGCGGCGCACTACACCTGCGGCGGCGTGATGACGGACCTCCACGGGCACACCGAT